>VGKZ01000015.1 GCA_016866815.1 Candidatus Peregrinibacteria bacterium
TCCGCCCTCCGCGATGCACTCTTTCGCGTAGGCAACTCCCTCTGCGATGGTAGAAAGATGATCCCCGCTGACTTTCACGCCTTTGCCGCCGCGAAGTCCGTCGTACTTCACCACGTACTCTCCCCGTAGATCATTTTCAATGTATGCATGCAACGATTTTTCCTCCCCACTGCGGAATATCCGGAATTTCGGTGACGCATCTATGCCGTGCTTCCTGAGGAGTTCACGTGTGAAGCCTTTGCTCGATTCAATCCGCGCAAGGCTCTTGAGAGGAGCAACACTCGGGATTCCCTTGTGCAGAAGCTCATCTGCAAGACCGGCACCGATGGGATCGTCCGGCGCAATGAATGCGAAATCCGGCTTCTCTCTCTCCGCGATTTCGAGGATCGCCGCAAAATTCATCAAATCCGTTTCGTATGTCCGTACCGCGAGCCTTGCGATTCCCGGATTGCGAGCCGGTACGACGGAAATGATTTCCGGTGCAGCGGGGCTTCTTGCAAGTGCATCAGCCACGGCGTGGCCTCTTGCAGCCAGTGAAAGAAGCATGATTTTCATGCGACGATCATATCGCTTTGCCGCTTTCTTGAACAGCGTTTGCCTTCATTGACAACGAAAAACCGGAGCGCATGCGCTCCGGTTTGAAAGGTACAGAGGGAAAGCTCAGCCCTTCCTGCTCGTTCCGAGCACGATGCACACGAGAGCAACCACAGCGTGCAGATAGTTGTCTGCATCGTTGGCGTGGAAGAGACCGAGAACGTCGCCACCCGATGTGAAGCCGACGAAAGCAACAGCGGCGTAGATCACGCCGAAGACAGTGAGGAACATCCGTTCCTTGCCGGCGCTGGCCGCCCAGAGGGCGACGAGACCCGTCGCAAGGTGGACGACATTGTGAATGGTGTTCACTTCGAAGATGAATACCATGTCACCCATGAAGAAGCCGGCGATGCCGAGGAGGACGAAGACGACGCCGAGAAGCTGGGTGACCGGGCGTACGAGAGCGGACATAGTGAAGAGGGGAAAGAGGGTACTGAAAGGAATGCTAGAACAACTCCATGAGTCCCCGCAAGTCGTCTTACACCAGTGTCATTGTCTTGTACGCTTCGCCTTCCTCGTCGCTTGCCAACTCGTTATTGCCGTGTTCCCGTGATTCATTGCGGCATCCGCCGAGTTCGTAGAGGAGTTTCTGCGTGATTTCGGGAGTCGGATAGTGCTTCGTGAAGCAGCCCTCGCTGAACCTTTTGATCTTGGGGTTTCCGTACCGGATGGACTTATGCAGATCTTCGATGGTTCCGTAGAAGAGGCCGTCTGCCCCCATAAATTTACGGATGTCTTCGATGGAATGGTCCGCTGCGATCAACTCCTGCTCCGTCGGCAGGTCGATACCGTACGGATCGGGACCGATGATCGGAGGTGATGCAGAAGCGAAGTACACTTTCTTCGCTCCAGCTTCGCGCGCGATCTCCACGATTTTCTTGCTCGTGTTTCCTCGGACGATGGAGTCGTCGACGAGAAGGACGCTGTTGCCCTTGAATTCCAATTCGATCGGGTGCAGCTTGAACTTCAGGCTCCTCTTGCGGACTTTCTGCCCCGGCATGATGAAGGTGCGTCCGATGTACCGGTTCTTCACGAAGCCTTCTCGGTAGCGGACTTTCAGCTTGTCCGCGAGACCTGCGGCCATCGGGCGGCCCGTGTCGGGGATCGGGATGATGGAGTCGATGTGAATGCCGGATGCTTTGATCTGCCTCGCGAGATACTCACCCATGCGGAGCCTCGCCTTGTAGACGTTCACACCGTCGATGGTCGAATCCGGAGCCGCAAGGTAGACCCATTCAAAGATGCAGGGATTCAGCGTCCCCCTGCGGACAACCTGGCTGTGGAGCTTGTTGTGGCGGTCGATGAAGATAACCTCGCCCGGCTGGATGTCACGGATGAATTCAAAATCGAGTCCTTTGAACGCGCTGTTCTCGGAGGCAATGATGTATTCCTCCTTCATGCCGAATTTCCGCTTGCCAAGTTGCAGCGGGCGGATGCCGTGCGGGTCCCTGAAACCGACGATGCCGTGACCGCCGATGAGAGCAACAGCCGAGTATGCGCCGGTGCATTTCTTGAAGACTGTTCTGCATGCGTTGAACACGTGGTGCGGAGTGAGTTTCTTCGGACGCTGATTCGCGAGCGCGACGGCGAAGACATTGAGGAGGATTTCAGAGTCGGAGCTGGTGTTGAGATGGCGGTAGTACTTTTCGAGAAGTTCCTTCTTCAGTGCAGGGTAGTTGGTCAGGTTGCCGTTGTGTGCGATGGCGATGCCGAAGGGATTATTGACGAAGAACGGCTGTGCCTCAAATTCACTGCTGCAGCCTGCAGTCGGGTAGCGAACGTGTCCGATTCCCATGGTTCCTCGGAGCCTGCTCAGCGACTTTTCATGGAAGACATCCCTCACCATGCCGTTACTCTTCTTCAGATGGAATTGACTGTTGTAGGTCACGATGCCGGCAGCGTCCTGTCCCCGGTGCTGGAGGAGAGTGAGTCCGTCATACAAATCCTGAATCACTTCACCGAAGCCGGAGATGGCCATGATTCCGCACATGCTAGAGAGTGGGAACAGGCAAGCGAGCCTGACGGAAACAATTCCGCAAGGCCGAGAAATGATCACGGTGGAATACCACGGAGGCATTTTAGGGACTTTTTTGTAACAGGCAAGGAAGTCTCCTTACTTGTTCAACTATCTATGCCCATCTGACGTTCCTTGGCGCGCACGCAGTTACGCAGCAGACTCGCTACGGTCATAGGTCCCACACCGCCGGGAACGGGCGTGATAGCGGAGACTTTCTTTCTCAAGGCTTCGAAATCGGTGTCTCCGCAGAGTGCGCCGTCGATGCGGTGGATGCCGACATCAATGACGACTGCACCTTGCTGTACCATGTCTGCAGTAATGAGTTTTGCCTTACCTGCTGCGGCAATGAGTATGTCTGCTTTTCGCGTCATATCACCGAGATTCTTCGTTTTGCTGTGGCACACCGTGACGGTTGCGTCGCGGTTCAGGAGCATGATCGCCAGCGGCTTTCCGACGGTGTTGCTCCTGCCGACGATCACGGCGTGTTTTCCTGCGACGGGAATTTTGTAGTGCTCAAGGAGACGGACGATTCCCGACGGCGTCGCGGGCGGAAGATCTTCAAAATCTTTCGACAGGAAAACTTTCCCGAGGTTGTAGGCGCCAAATCCATCGATGTCCTTCTTCGGATCGATCGCGCGGATGATCTGCGGAGTGTGCCGTTCGAGGTGCTCCGGCAGGGGAAGTTGCACGAAGAATCCCGTGACATCGGGATCGTTGTTCAGTCTGCCGACGATTTCCAGAAGCTGATCGAGGGATGTATCCTTCGGTACGTGCATGTGCTCGTTCCGCATGCCGATTTCCGTGCAGCTCTTCACTTTTTGCCTGATGTAACTCTCACTCGCAGGATCGTCGCCGACCTGTACGACGACGAGCTTGGGATCCAGTGTCTCCACGAGCGGTTTGAGAAAGTCGAGCAGGGCCTCCGCAGCTTTTTTGCCGTCGAGAAGAAGCGTTTCCATGTCTGCAGTATAACCCCGTTCCCTGAAAGCATCTACGCCTGCACGCTCGTTTTCTTTCCCTGATCGAAGAAGTGCAGCACCTGTCGCAGGATGAAGTCCGCAACGTCTTCCGTGGTACCGGATGTATCGACGAAAACCGTCGACGGATCCTCTACCATCCTGTATTCCTCGTATACGCGGCGCTGGAGATTTTCCGTTTCAAATACATCGATGTGTCCGCGTTTCTGAATCCGCTCCATGCAGACGTCGAACGGCGGCAGGGCGATGATCGTAAGATCCGGTTTGGGGAACGCATCGTTGACATTCTTCAGCCATTCTTTTGACAGTCCCATGACTGCACCGTAGACGATGGTGGAGAGTGCGTACCGGTCGCAGACGACGACTGCGCCACTGCGGAGAGCGGGTTCAATCACCGTGGAGACATGATTCGCGCGGTCCGCGCAGAACAGAAGCTGTACGGCATCCGGTGACGGCATGGTCTCGCTTGAGAGAATAGTGCGGATCTCCTTCCCGATCGCGGAGTCCGTCGGTTCTGCTGTGGTGATCACGGTCATGCCACGGGCACGCAGACTTTCGGTCAGCATGGCGCTGTGTCGCGTTGTGCCGCTCCCGTCCGGGCCCTCGAGGACTATGAATGTTCCGTGCATAAGGCGCTGGATCATACCATGCCTGTTCCTGTACCTGCGAATGGAAGACTTTTGGCACGCTGGGTCGGTAGTCGCCCCCTGCTATGAATGCCCGAAATGGCGGCATGTACCGAGCCCGCCACACCTTCAAAGGAAGCCAAAAATCTGCTATAATAAGAGGAATAACCCAAAAACCATGCGCGCGGTCAATGTCGTCCTCCACCCCTTCCTCTTCGCGGGCATCACCGTGCCGGAATTCCTCCATTGGTACTTCTTCGAGCGGCCGTCCAGGATCGTCCGTTCCTACCTTGCCTATCTCCGTGCCCTGTCCGATATTTTTGCATTCGCGTTCCTCATCAGGACGCTCCTCTCTCCGTGGAAGCAGATCACCGCTGTGTACCCGGTCAAGGGAATGAATCTCACGGCGATTGGCGAGAGCCTCACACTCAATTGTCTCA
Organism: Candidatus Peregrinibacteria bacterium; assembly: GCA_016866815.1. Taxonomy (GTDB): domain Bacteria; phylum Patescibacteriota; class Gracilibacteria; order Peribacterales; family Peribacteraceae; genus VGKZ01. The sequence continues at coordinate 4,655 of VGKZ01000015.1, forward strand.
GCAGAACGATTGGCATGCTATTCCGGTTGTCGGCGATCTGCATGGGTATGGCGGTCATCGCGATTCTCACCGTGTTCTACGGGGCGTACACCCTCGCATGGCTGGTGTTTCCGTTGTTCTTCTGGGTCGCTCTTGCACACATTTCCTCCGCGCTTTTCTGATCATGGAGCTTCGTTTCGATCCGTCGGCAACGAGAGCGTACACAGCGCGCGTCCTGAGACGGTTTGTCGAAGGTCCTGCGATTGTTGTGATCGCCGTCATCATTCTCATACCGTTTATCCTCGAAGAGCTCCGTACGCAGAATGCGTCGCATCTCATGACGGCGATCCTGCTCTTCGGCATGGTGTTCCTCATCGTGAAGGGCTTCATCACCGAACGTCTGGAGAGTGACGAACTGCCCGTGAAAGATAATGGCAATCTCGCGTCGCAGCTCACCCAGGATATTCTTGCACGTCTCTCAGAAAATGCGTCGATGGCCCGGGAAGTCGTCGAAGCTGCGTCCCTCTCGACGAGGGGCGGATTCATTCTCCATGAAATGGGAATTTCCCGCGAGAGGTTTCTCCCACTCGTGCGGCCGATTCTCGAGGACCAACTGGCCACGCCGTTCCTGACGAAGGTCATGGCGGCTATGCAGCGATTTAAAACCAAACGCATTGATTCCGGTTGCATTCTCTTCACCCTGTTCCAGAGGAAAGGCGTGATGGAGGAGCTATTGAATTCCCTCGATCTATCGCTCCAGGATGTGGCGATGATTACGGAGTGGGAGCGCTATCACCACACCGTCTGGACGCGCGAAAGCTTCTTCAGTCCCCAGAGTCTTCTGCGTTCATTTGGTGGTCTCGGTCGCAGGTGGATCACCGGGTACAACGATGCTCTCGATGAGATTACGACGGACATCAGCGAGACTATTTTGTACCGATGCAAGCGTAAGGTCACCATTCATCTCGATAAAATCAAAGACGCGCTGCTCGTTCTCGGACGTTCTTCGCAGCACAACATCATCGTCACCGGACAGGATGGCAGCGGTAAGCAGAGCTTCGTTGAAAATCTCGCACACCATCTTCGTCTCAATGAAGTACGTTCCGGGTCTGCCTATACCCGCGTGCTTATTCTGAAGGTGCAGGATCTGCTTTCCGGCGGGCAAAATCCCGATACATTTCTTCTGCAGGCGCTCACACGTGCTGATTCGCAGGGACGATTCATCGTTGTCATCCAGGATATCGGTCTGTTCCTGTCCTCCGGTGACGAGAAGCTGCGGGGCGTGCTGATCAAGTTTCTCCAGGCCAAGAATATCAACATCATCGGCATCGCCGATACGAAGGACTATCACACGCTCATTAAAACTGATGCGTCTCTCGACTCGCAGTTTGAAACCATTGCCCTGGAGCCGACGAATGTCTCGGACACGATGTCGGTTCTCATGGAAGAGTATTTCCGCATCGAGGACAAGAGTCATATTCACGTGACGTACAAAGCACTCAAGGAAATCATCGATCACGCAGACCGGTACATCCGGAAGAGTTCATTTCCCGGAAAGGCAATCGACTTGCTCCACGACACCGTTTCGCACGCGAAGCAGCTGAGTAATACCTACGTAAAGCCGGAGGATGTCCGTGCGATGGTTTCCCTCCGTGCTCACATGGATATCGGGGAAGTCGGTGAGCACGAACGTCTGGCGCTGAAGAGTCTTTCCGATGCCATGCACAAGCATATCGTCGGGCAGGATTACGCCATCGCGGCAATCGTCAGTGCCCTGAAGAGGGCGAGAGCGCGGATCGGTCTCAAGAACAGGCCGCTTGCCACATTCCTGTTCCTCGGTCCCACCGGTGTCGGTAAGACGGAAACGGCGAAGGCTCTGGCGGAGGAATACTTCGGCAAGATGGCTTCCGGAGGGTCGAAGGCTCCCATGATCCGTTTGGACATGAACGAGTACAGCTCTCCCGAGTCCGTCTCGGCCATCATCGGCTCCACGGACCCGGCGAAACCGGCAGAGGGATACCTCGCTCGCGAAGTGCAGGATCATCCATTCTCACTCATTCTCCTCGATGAGATCGAGAAAGCGGACAAGAAAGTCCTGAACCTCTTCCTGCAGGTGCTCGATGAGGGGCACTTCATCGATGCTCAGGGAACCAAGACCGATTTTCGCAATACCATCATCATCGCAACATCCAATGCTGGGGCGGCGTTCATCACAGATTTCCTGCATAGTAATGCGAATGCTGCCGGCTTGGCGTTCAAGAATTCTCTCATCGACGAAATTATTCGCACTGGCGTGTACTCGCCGGAGTTCCTCAATCGCTTCGACGACGTCATTCTGTATCTGCCGCTGACGAAGGAGGAAACGATTGAAGTTGCGAAGCGTATGATCCGTTCTGTCGTTGCCGGTGTAGAGCGTGAGCGTGGCATCATCATACGTGTCGACATCGATGCTGTCACCGCCATTGCAGAAAAGGGATTCAGTCATGATTTCGGAGTTCGCGAGATGCGCAGGGCGATCGGCGAAACACTCGAAACACATATTGCGGATTTCCTTCTCAACAGGCCTCTGCGCCGGGGCGATATCATCGAAGTCCGTCGGGAAGACCTGCGCATCTGATCCGTTCCATGGTCATATGGAACGCCTGAAAGCTTTCTCTGGAGCGGCTTTCTCGCATTCGACGAAAGAAGTGCACGACGGGACCATAGATGCGTCATGGGCAGGCTGCAACGATGAGCGCATGTCCGGATTCCTGCGGTTCTGGCGAAAACGATCGGGTGCGCAGCCCGACGTGGCGGGATGGCCTTCGGCAATCCTACTGCTCAGTGCTGCAGGTGGACCGCGCTTCGGGGCCGTGCGTTCAGGACGCTTTGAGCTCTCCCTCGAGGGAGAGCTCGCCCGTGAGTGTTGGCTTGCCATGCCCTCGGCGTTTCCGTCTCTGAAGCTGGATGTCTTTTCTTTCCTGCCGCAGGAATTCCACGCGATTCTGCACGACACCTCCCGCAACGGTCAGATCGAACATTCCGTCGCATGGTTCATGTACCAGAGCGAGGAACAGATACGGACACTGAGGGGACAGGGGATTCGCCGAGTATGGTAGAACCCCTCCATTCGCTCTCTTGGAGACGATGAGCAGTTGCAGTTGGAGAGGATGCAGATTCTCCTTCAGGCGAAGATTTGACACAGCACTGTTACTTTTTAGACGACGCCTGCGTAGTACAGGTGACAAACGCCTTCGCTGCGTCGTTCCTTTCTCCTCCGGCCTCTTGTATCATCATAGGCATCTATGGATGCCACTGATGAGCAGCTCGTTGCAGACTACCGCTCCGGAAGCAGCGATGCCTTTGAAACGCTCTACGAACGGTACGTCCGCCGCCTCTATGATTTCGTCTACTTCAAGACGCATCACCGGGAGACTGCGGAAGACATCGTCAGCCAGACGTTCCTGCAGGCGTTTCAGAATCTCGGCACGTTTGATTCCGATCGTGGGGTCTTCTCCGCGTGGATCCACCGTATCGCGCGCAATCTGACCTTCGATCATTTCCGCGCTATGAAGTTGTCGGTGCCCATCGACGATGCCTGGGACATTCCTTCGAATGCCGATGTTGCCCGTGATGCGGACGCCACTCTCAAGGTTGAAAAGGTAAGAGCGTATCTGCAGACGCTCTCTCCCGATCAGCGTGAGATCATCCTTCTTCGTCTCTGGCAGGATCTGCCATTCAAGGAAATTGCAGCAATTACGGGAAAATCCGAAGCTGCCTGCAAGATGGCGTACAAGCGCGGAACGGAGAGACTCCGAGACGAACTTCTCATCGCTTTCCTTCTCCTCTTCCTCTCTTGATGCCACAAGACCCTTTCACCATCGTCAGCGAGCTCATCGAAATTGACCCCTCACTGGAACCGCACCGCGCCATGCTGGAGCTGAACGTCCGTTCGATTCTCGTGAGCAGGCCGGATACGCAGTTCTCCACGGAATTCAAGCAGCGATTGCTCCGTGAACTCACGGAGAAACTCGACCTCGTGCAACCTTCTACTCCCCATTCCCTCATGATCATGGTCAACAAATTTCTCTACACCGGTGCAGGTGCCGTCGTTGGCGGCCTGTTGGTCTTCTTCGTCTCCCGGAATCTTCCGATGCCCGGTCTCACGACGCCGGAGCCGGAGAGCGGCAAGAAGGCTGTAGACGTAGCAGTGGATGCCGGTGATGCAGTTCAGGGTGACGTTCCTTCACAGCCATTGCCTCCCAAGGCATTCGGCGATCTGCCTCAACCACAAGCACATCCGACTATCAGTGCGCGTCCGCAATCCGCCGGAGGCGGTGCAGGTGGCGCAACAGGTATGGAAGGCATGGAGTACCGTGAGGAGAGTGGAACGGATGCTAAAATGATCGCCCCGGTTGAACCCGGTATGTACCAACCCATCTCCGTCGATTTCATCTACAAGGGAGAAATTACCCTTCCAGAGGATGACGTTCTGGTCATGCGCCGCGAAATGCCGAAGACCGAGGCTAATGCCTCACTCCTCAAGGGTACGTTTGCTTCGTCGCTCATTGATGTCTCTAAGCTGCCGAATTTGCCCTTACAATCAGTGAACCTGGGGAGGACGGACTTCGGGTCGTTCAATGTCACCGTCGATTTCCTGAACGGCACTGTTTCCATGTACAAGAATATCGATTACAGCTCACGTCCCGAGAGCACGTGTTCAGATGAAGCCTGTTTTGCACGCTACCGCGTGAAGATGAGCGATATTCCGTCGGAGAAGGAGCTCTTCGCCATGACCGACAAGTTCATGAAAGAGTACGCAATCGATAGGAGGAACTTGGGTGAGCCGATGACGCAGGATGACTGGCGCTACTGGTACGAGACGTCGACGGATAAGACGAACTACTGGTTCCCGGAGCAACTCAGCGTCATCTATCCCTACGAGATCAATGGGAAGCCCGTCTTCGATGAGTGGGGGAACCCGGTCGGCGTCAACGTCACCTTCGATATCCGTGAGAATGGTGTAACGGGTGTCTGGGGCCTCCAGACGATGGATTTCACATCCTCGTCCTACACAGCAGCAGATGATCTTGATGCCGTGATGAAGGTTGTGCGGAAAGGTGGCAGGAATGAGTGGAGAGATCCTGCAGCCAAGATCGTCGAAGCATCTGTGAAGGAACCTGTGGATGTCTACGTCCAGATCAACGTATGGGACCAGAAGTCGATGTTCGGAGAGACGCTGTATGTTCCTGCAGTAGCGTTCCCGGTCACGAGCATGCCGATGGAAGCAGGACTGGTCCGCAAGTACGTCGTTGTCCCTCTGGCGAAGGAGTTTCTCACGGTGCCTCAGGATCCCGTCGGTATTCCCCGTCCTATGCCGCTCATGGAAGGCGCTGCTGGATAAAGGAGCGAAACGAGTGACAGGATGTACAGGAAACAGAGGAGTGCACACTCCTCTGTTTTTTTAGCGTGCAAAAAACCGACATCGCACGCGGGGCGCGTGATGTCGGTCGGGGGCTCTTCACTTTGCCTGTCTCATCAGGCGGCCAGGCCGCACTTCACGAAGGCGAAGGCTTCGCACTGGAACCGGGCGATCTCGATGTTGAACGGGTCGCCCGATACCGTGATTTCATAGCTGTCCTGTTCTTTTTCAGCCACATTGATTATCGATATGCCCCTGCCCAACAGGATTTTGCAGCACTTTAACAAAGGGCTCTCGAGGGCAAGTCTGTTACCTTCTGAGACAAACACAATCAACTTTCTACTCATCATGACCTCCGTAGGTGTGAAGAACCATGTCCTGAAACCATTTCGGGACACAATATTTAAGCTTATAGAAGCTATAAAGTCAATATCGATATTCTCAATCGTGAATAGACGAAAAGCCGCCCCCACATTTTGTGAGGGCGGAGAAAGCGGTGTGCATCACATCATATCCATCCCTCCCATTCCTCCGGGCATGCCTCCTGCATGCGCCTCTTCCTTCTTCGGAATCTCTGAGATGGCGCATTCGAGCGTGAGGAACATAGAGGCGACAGAGGCGGCGTTCTCGAGAGCTGAGCGCGTTACCTTCTTCGGATCGATGACCATCGCCTTGACGAGGTCTTCATACTCTCCCGTGAGCGCGTTGTACCCTTCGTTGCCCTTTGCGTGCTTCACTTTGTCCACGACCACATCTCCGGCAACACCGGCGTTCATGGCGATGTTCATCAGCGGTGCGACAAGCGCACCTTTGATGATCTCCACGCCGACTTGTTCGTCCTGATTGTCCGTCTTCACCTTATCCAGTGCGCCCATTGCACGGATGAGAGCAACGCCTCCGCCCGGCAGAATGCCTTCCTCGGCGGCTGCGCGGGTTGCAGAGAGCGCATCTTCCACACGGTGCTGCTTCTCTTTCTGTTCCACTTCGGTGGCCGCACCGACCTTGATGACGGCGACGCCGCCGGTCATCTTCGCGAGGCGCTCCTGGAGTTTCTCGCGATCGAAGTCTGACTTCGTGTTGTCGATCTCGGTTGTGATCTGCTTCACGCGGGATGCAATTTCAGCCTTCTTGCCCTTGCCGCCGACGATCGTCGTGTTGTCTTTGCCGGCGATGACGCGGTCCGCCTGACCGAGGTCCTGCAGTTCCGTGTTCTCCAGCTTGAGTCCGACCTCATCGGAGATGACGCGGCCACCCGTGAGAATGGCGACGTCCTGGAGGATTGCTTTGCGACGCTCACCGAAAGCCGGAGCTTTTACGGCGAGAGCGGAGAACGTTCCGCGGAGCTTGTTCACCACGAGAGTTGCGAGTGCCTCTCCTTCCATGTTCTCGCAGATGACGACAACCTCTTTTCGTCCACGCTGAGCCAATTTTTCGAGTACCGGTAGGATCTCCTGAATGGAACCAATCTTCTTGTCTGTGATCAGGATGTACGGGTTTTCGAAGACTGCCTCCATCTTCTGCGTATCGGTGACGAAGTACGGAGAGATGTACCCGTTATCGAACTGCATACCTTCGACATATTCCGTCTCGATGCCGAGCGTCTGACCCTTGTCCACCGTGACGACGCCGTCAGCTTTCACTTTGTCGATGACTTCCGCGATGACCTCACCAACCTCTTCGTCCTGCGCAGAGATCGTTGCGACTGCCTTGTACTCCTCTTTCTTGCTGACCGTCTTCTTCATCTTCTCCAGCTCGGAGGTGATGGCAGTGACTGCCTTGTCGATACCGCGCTTGATCGAAATGGCGTTTGCGCCTTTCTGAAGGTGCTTCAGGCCCTCGTTCATGATCGCGTAGGCCAGAACCGTTGCCGTCGTCGTTCCGTCACCAGCGGCGTCATTTGTGCGCGTAGCCGCTTCCTTCACCAGTTGTGCACCCATGTTCTCGAACTTGTCCTCCAGCTCAACTTCCTTCGCCACTGTCACTCCGTCCTTGGTGACCGTCGGTGCGCCGTAGCTCTTCTCAATCAGCACGTTGCGTCCTTTCGGACCCATAGTTGCGGAGACCGCATCGGCAAGTTTCTTCACCCCTTTGAGGATGAGTTCGCGTGCGTCTTTTCCGAAGATGATTTGCTTTGCCATAACGTAGGAGGTAGGAAGTAGTGAGTAGGTTGTAGTAAGTAGTGAGTAGTAAGTAGGTTGTAGTAAGTAGCTAGTGTGAGCGAATCGCACGCACGAGAAATGTCTATTCGACTTTCCCGAGAACGGAATCAAGGTGCAGAATTTTGACTTCAATATCCTTACCGTCTTTCGTCTTCATCTTGATATCGTCCCCGGCGTAGCGTCCGAACAGTACTTTGTCGCCGACCTTCAGGTATTCTGCGGGATTTGCACAATCCTTTCCGATGCCGCCTTTCCCCACGGCCACCACGACGCCTTCGCTCGGTTTTTCACCGTGTGCTGTATCCGGAATGACAATACCGCTCGCTGTGATCTGTTCCTTTTCGAGCGGAACGACGACCACGCGGTCACCGAGAGGGGAAATTTTCGTAGCGAGTTGCGGAACGCTTGCCATAGCAGTGGGGTAAGGAAACGAAGAGAATGGTAAATTGGCCGTAAAATCGCCACCGGAATGCAAATTGCATCTCGTTAGCAATCGGAATTATAGAGTGATAATCCCAGTCGTCAAGAGACGAATTCCGGAGAATGGTAGGATGCGTACGATGAATGCCCTCACTCGTAACATCGGAATCGTGATGCTTTTCTTCGCGGTGACGATTGCAGTCTATGCCACTGCGGTCCGGGGAAATTTCTTCGTGGAGTGGGACGACTACAAGCTCATTGTCGAGAATCCGATTCTCCAGGAGGTGTCGGTTCGGAATATTCGAACGGCATTCACGGCATACGATCCCGAGCTGTACATACCTCTGACATTCATGAGTTACCACGCAGACAGGATTCTCGGTGGAGGGTGGAATCCTTCTGTCACGCACGGAATCAACCTCATTCTGCACACACTGAATGCGCTTCTTGTCACGTGGATACTCTCTGTACTGACAGGCAACAGGAAAGCTTCAGTGATCGCAGGGCTACTCTTCGCAGTACATCCTCTCCATACTGAAGCGGTGATGTGGGCCAGCGCACGTAAAGATGTTCTTTCGATATTCTTCTTTCTCCTCTCATGGTCGTCGTATCTTCAATTCCGTCGTGATGATGCGAGGCCGCTGCGATGGTACGCGACTGCTGTTTTTCTGCTTTTTCTTGCCCTGCTTTCAAAGGTTGTCGTTGTGACGCTGCCCATTGTTCTTCTTATGACGGATTACCTGCAACGCAGGAGAATAGATTTTTCGAACATTCGGGAAAAGTCACCGTTCTTTCTACTTTCGTTTGTCTTCGGTGTCATCGCACTCTTCGGACAACGCAGCGGATCGTCTCTCTACTACGAAAAGTTTCTCATCGGATGCAAAGCAATATTCTTGTACCTTGGAAAACTGGTGGTGCCGATGAAGTTCTCGATTCTGTATCCGTTTACAGAAAGCATTTCGATTTCCAATCCCGGCATACTCTTCTCCGTTCTTGGAGTGATTCTCATTTCCATTCTCGTTTTCCTCTTCCGAAACCATAGATCACTCCCGTTTGCCTGGATGTTTTTCACTGTTACGGTGCTTCCGACCATGTCAAATTTTACGAAATCCGATTACTACTTCCATGACGTCTACGTAGGCTCAGATCGGTACGCCTACATCGCTTCGATCGGTGTGTTTTTTCTCCTCGCTGGACTGATTTCGAAAGTACAGGGGCGTTTGAATGCTGCACTCTATTCTGTTTCAGCCCTAATCCTAGCCGTTTTTGGTTATCTATCCTATCAGCAGTCGTTCCTGTGGAAAGATACCGGTGTTCTCTTCGTCAATGTCATCCGGCACTATCCGAATTCCCATCTTGCGCACAATAACGTCGGTGCCATCCTCGAGAAGCAGGGGAAGTACGATCTTGCCGTCGGGCAGTACCGGGAATCCCTCGCTATTCGTCCGAATGAGCGGGCGTACTACAACCTCGCGCAGCTCTACGTGAAGGCCGGAAGGACCGAGGAAGCACGTGGTATGTATCTTCTCACACTCGAGCAGAATCCGGGCCATACCGATGCGAAGGTGAATCTCGCGGCGCTGCTCATTCGTTCTGGATCGTACGATGAGGCCATTGTCTATTTGCAAAAAGCTCTTGAGGAAGAACCCAAGCACGAGGAGGCGATGTTCAACCTCGCAAGGGCGTATGAATTGAGTGGTTCGAGGGAGAATGCACTGGGGTGGTACCGGAGTCTCCTTCAATTGACGCTGGAAGATCAGGAGATCCGGGAGAAAATAAATGCACTGCTCAGGTGAAATCCAGTCGGCCTTTCGCTAGTGTGTGCGTGTGCCCAGATGGCGGAATTGGTAGACCTGCCTGCCGGCAGGCAGGCGCGCACGATCACCAATGTTTACGGTTTATGCTCTACAAAGCAGAAGGCGCAAATACATATATGTTGGTTTAACGATCAATTTGAGCCGGAGAATTTATCAGCATCAATCCGGAAGCGAACGAACGACGCGTTCGTACAGACCATTCAAGTTGATCTATATTGAGGAGTTCGCTACTCGACAGGAGGCAAGGAGTAGGGAAAAATATCTTAAGTCAGGAGCAGGTAAGGAATGGCTGAAGAAGGCTTTTCCTCAAGCTGACAGTATTGATCTTTGAAGTGCCCAGATGGCGGAATTGGTAGACCTGCCTGCCGGCAGGCAGGCGCGCTAGTATGCTCGCAGCACTCTTTCTCATCATAGATTATTGAACAATGCCCAGATGGCGGAATTGGTAGACGCGCACGCTTCAGGAGCGTGTAGGAGCAATCCTGTGGAGGTTCGAGTCCTCTTCTGGGCACCATTCGACTCGCGCCTTCGGCGCTCGCTCATGGTCGTCGCGCCTCCGGCGCTCCGGCCACCCTTTCGCCGAATCGAATGACAGTGAGCGAGCGAAGCGAGTCGAACTGGCAAGTACCCCTTTCTTAAGACACATTGCTAGGAATGAGGAATCGTGTCGTTTCGTAGCGTAGGGTAAACGTCTG
>VGKZ01000016.1 GCA_016866815.1 Candidatus Peregrinibacteria bacterium
CATCCTTTTTCAGGGTTTCCCCGTCTTTTACGTTTCACGTCGAGTCGGTGAATCCGGACGCGGGCATATCCCTGCGCTGAAGTTTCGTACCATGGTGCGCAATGCAGACTCACTCAAACCGGAACTTGTTTCACAGAGCCATCGCGGAGACGGCCCCCTCTTCAAGGTGAAAAACGACCCCCGTGTCACACCCATGGGACGTGTGTTGCGACATTGGTCCCTGGATGAGTTGCCTCAACTTCTCAATGTGCTGGCAGGCCATATGTCGCTCGTCGGTCCGCGTCCGCACTTGCCGGCAGAAGTGGGGCTCTATTCACGGTACGACAGAAGGGTATTTGCAGTGAAACCCGGCATCACCGGGCTTGCGCAGGTGTCGGGCAGGTCAGATCTGCCGTTTGCCGAGGAGGTTCGCCTGGATTTGCGATACATCGAAGAGTGGTCGCCGCTTTTGGATCTCTGGATCCTCTGGCGCACGCTCATTGTTGTTGTAGAGAGACGCGGAGCTGATTGATGCCGGATGTTCTTATAGGTACTCTACATCCGATGGATGCATCATCTTCCTTCGGCAAAGCGCTGCTTACCCTCATCGGGGCTGTGAGCGGCGTTCTCATTGCATACGCTTTCTTTGTGAAGGACGATGCTGAAGCCCTCAAGCCGAAGCAGGATGCCGCATGTGAAGGCACGCCAATTGCGGTTGATTATCCGTACTACGGCGGCATGCTCCAGCCGCACGCATGTGCGCCTCAGTGCGAAGATAATAAGCAACACTACATTCTCTATTCGAACGGTAAAGCCACCCAGTGCCAGATTCTTCCGGGCTGCCTCGACTGGGGTGAAGATCAGGGGGTGACGTGTGTGCCGCAAAAATAAGGTTTGCGAGGTTCATGAAGGCAACGAAGGCAACGAGGGCAACGACGTTTTGTGATTCCTCCTTCGTTCCCCTCGTTCCCCTCGCTCCCCTCAAAACAAATTCATCTGCCAGTTCTCCGGATAATCTCCGTTCGCTGTGGCTTTCTTTTTCTTTGCTTCTGTCATGGCTCCGCCGCAGACGATTTGCAGGTACGCCTGTACGGTTTTCCCGTACCTCTTTTCGCGTATTCGTTTATCCAGGACATCAATCGTCGCATCCTTCGTCGATAGTTCACGGAATGTCCGCACGATACGGAACAGTCTGTGCAGCAGGCGTGGCATGGAGTATTCGCTGAATGCATCGCGAAACCTTTCAGACCGTCTGCTGATGATAGCGTGTGCAGGGTGATCAAACGGCAACGCGTCGATCACCAGATAATCGGCGGTGCCTTCGGGTAGATCTACGGTTTCGAATGTCCAAGGTGTGAGCACCCAGACCACCGGTGGTTTGGCGGCAAGAAATTCGGCTTGCATACGCGAAACGCCGCCACTCATGTTCTGGCAGATCAGGGTCACACCGCGTTCCTCCAGGTCCGCCGTGTACTGCACGAAATACTGCTCGATGATACGTCTGCTGCCTGCCAGCACGATGGATTTTCCCGCAGGAGGATCACAGATGACTTCCTTAGCGGACAGCTCCTCGGGAAAGGCAATTGGTACATCTTTCTGTCGCAGGGGAATATCGGTATTGAGTTTCGTACGCATGCCCGGCGGAACGATTTCCGGAAGCATGGAGGAGCTGCGCGGTGGGATGAGGAGGGTCGTGGAGAACCGTGCGTACAGGTGTTCTTTGAGCAGCAGCGCAACACTCGGCGGGACGCTCTGCAGGAACTGACTGCCGTCCTGACGTGTTTCTATCCACGTAATACGGTCCGCAGCAGAAGGTTCCAGGCAGTGTTCTACTGCATTCAGAAGTCGTTTGGTCTGCGGCGGAAGGACATCCCTTGCCAGCAGCGTCTTCAATTGGCCGCACATCGCACGCACCTCTGCCGCGGCAAGATCGTTCGGTGTGAGGTAACGGATATCCTGCGTCGAGCGAGTTTTCTCTATCCAGAGCTGGAGCAGGTCGGTGAGTTTCGTCATTGCGGCATCACCTTCGGCTGCGGCACGCAGTTCCTGCAGGTCCGCGTAGTGGCCGTACGCTTTTGTTGCTGTGTCTTCGAGCATCGATGCATCATCAATGATGATGTGCGCCTCATCATTCAGAGCGCCGTGCGCCGCATGATCAGGATCAGCGAGAATGCCGAGCAATTGACGGTGATCCAGAAGGATGACGGATGGCAGTTTTATGAATTGCTTCACGTACGCCGGACTGGTGTCCGTACATGCCAGCTTTCCGGCCCAGACGGATTTTTCATCGCCATGAACAAGGAGATCGCTCTGGACAGGGCTGTCAAACCACCGAAGTTTCAGGAGAAGTGTCGCTTCGTCGCTCGTCAGGGTCTGCTGCGCACTCAATGTGTCCACCGATTCGGGGTTGAGCAACAGGAAGGGCGGTTGCAGCACGCGAACGCCTTCCGGGATGTGCAAGTGGCGAAGTGTCGCTGTGAGATTCTTCACGCCGATCCAGTGCACAGTGGATTCATCTTGCGCACTCGCATTGACGATGCTCTGGAGGAAAGCGGGATCCAGAGGTTCCTCGATGAGTTCAGGTGTTCCGATCTGAGGCTTGGTAATCGGGAGAGTCGCATGTGTCGCGCTGACAGGTTCGTGCCGCGGGATAGTCAACCATCCCGGGGTCTTCTTCTTTGAAGCAGGAGGAATTGCCGCCGCCAGCATGCGGTATCCCGCTGAGCTCTTCCCAAAAATCTCGATGAGATCGCTTCTGTGATCGGCAGGCAATTCCAGAATGCGCTCCCAGCACTTCTCCAGGAGTTGCAGTGTCGCATGAACATCTCCGAGTGCGCGGTGTACGGGAGTGTGATCGAGGCCGAGTATCCTGCTGACGTAACCGAGTGAATAACTTTCCAACTCCGGAAAGACCAGTGATGCGAGCATTGACGTGTCGATCCACGGTCGTTCCGTGAGATCCAGCCCCTCACCGCGGAGCATCCGGAGATCAAAACCGACGTTCTGTCCGACGACGAGCGTGTCGTCACCCATATGCTTCAGGATCGGTTCGCGCAAAGTTTCAAAGTGCGGTTTTCCTGCAATGTCTTTTTGGTTGATGCGCGTGAGCACACGTACGATATCGGGAATCTCCTCGTCGATGCCGACGAGTTCCTCATATTCACTCTCCACCTTTCCGTTGCGCACCACAACATGCGCGTACTCTATGACGCGGTTGACCTTTGGCAGGAACCCAGTTGTTTCGGTGTCGAGGACGACGAGGGGGAGATCCGGGAGACTCATGACCGCATGGTAGCGGCGATGGAACGTTCTCGTTAGATGTTTTTAGTGTATTGTTTTTTGGTTTGGTTCGAAACACACTGAGCCAAAAACTCTACACCAAACCCTGCGTTTATGACTTCTGCTCCGTTTCTCCAGAAGCTTCAGTCTCCGGCGCTGATGCTGTTTCTTTTGCCGTCTCTTCGACAAGCACCGCAACTTCCACCGGTTCGCCCCGGAGTTCTGCAAGCTTCACTTTGAAGGCGGGCAGTTCCTCATAGTTGTACATATCCAGTTCGAAGCCGGTCAGTTCCGTCGCCAGGCGGATGTTCTGCCCCTTGCGGCCGATGGCCATGGGGCGCTGTGCTTCTTCCACGAAGACCGCTGCACGCTTCTTGATTTTCCGGCCCTCGGCGTCCAGGTGCTCGGTGTTATTCACAATGATCACTGCCGAGATCGATGCCGGTTGCAATGCCGTTGAGATCAATCTGATGGGATCGTCACTCCACTCGATCATATCGACACGCTCGCCGTTGATCTCATCCATGACGGCCTGAATACGCACGCCTTTCTGGCCAACACAGGCGCCGATCGGGTCGATGCGCTGGTCTTTGCTGCGGACGGCGACCTTGCTGCGGAATCCCGCGTCACGGGCGATCGCCATAATTTCCACATCGCCGTTTCGCACTTCCGGAATTTCCAGTTCGAGGAGTTTCTTCACGAGTGCGGAGTGCGTGCGGGAGATACGCAATTGCGGACCCTTGCCCGTCTGTTCAACGGTATCCAGGTACACCCGGATGCGTTTTCCTGTGTAGTAATGCTCGCCGGGGATCTGCTCCCGCCACGGCATGGATACGGTCATCCCTTCGATCTCGAGCGTCACCCAGTTTGGTTCCACCTTCGTCACGGTAGCCGTCAGGAGTTCATGCTCGCGATCCTTGAACATTTCGAAGAGCGACTGCTTCTCCGCTTCCTGCAATTTCTGGAGGATGACCTGCTTCGCGGCCTGTGCGGCGATGCGTCCGTAGCCTTCAGGCGTCACGTCGATGGTGATCTCATCGCCGACGTCGATATCGGACTTGATTTTCTTGGCGTCCTTGAGGGAAATTTCAAAGTTCTCATTCTCTACGTCTTCCACCACTTCTTTCACCACGAGGATGACCGGCTCGTCACGGCCTTCTTCCAACTCCACGCGGATTTCCTGTTCCTTATTGCCGTAGTCCTTGCGGTATGCGGTGGCAATGGCCTGTTTGACGGCCTCGATGACTTGCTCCGGACTCACGTTTTTCTCGGAGCAGATCTGGTTGATGGCGGCGATGAAGGAAGCTTTCATGGAAGGGAAGGTACGGTAGGTACGGTAGGTAAGGTAGGTAAAGTAGGTAAGGTAGGTACGGTAGGTATTGTGAAAATGAGAAGGCGACCATCCCGATCCAATCGAGATAGTCTTTAAACTTTTCTAGAATTCGTTACCTTCTGGAGACATTGTACAGGATTCTTTCCAGAATGCAAGCTCTTCAGAGTGGTTTTGGGTATCATTTCTCCATGCGTCTGTTCTGGTGCATCACTGCAGGGGCTGCCTTCGTCAGCGTTCTCTCTGCGCGCCTCGCCGACGCGTTTCTGGATCACCGGATTGCACTGATGGGAGACTTCGCCGGGCTGCAGTACTCTCTGAATCCCGGTATCGCATGGGGCATGCGCCTGCCTGCCGGTATTCAGGAAGCAGCCATTGGGATTGCCCTGATTGTCGTTGTCATACTGGCGCATAGAGAAGCCAAGCAATCCGCTTCCCTACCCCCTACCCCCTACCCCCTCATTTCCTATGCCCTCATCACCGGCGGCGGTCTCGCCAATATCATCGATCGCATGCCCGATGGCGTCGTAACCGATTACTTCCAGATTGGCTCTTTTCCTATCTTCAACGTGGCGGACAGCTGCGTGACCGTCGGTGTGGCGTTGTTGCTGCTCACCACCATGAACTTGGCTAAAACTTGAGTAAATTCCGTTGTTATTACCACCGGATTTACCTTTCACCACGCCGTTTTCCGGCTATAATCTCCTCCTATGGATATCCGGTACCGCATTCAGGGCGGCACGTCTCTCCGGGGTGATGTCTCCGTGAGCGGTTCGAAAAATGCGGCGCTTCCTCTGATGGCAGCATCCGTGCTCTGTCAGGGTGAAACGGTTCTGAAAAATATTCCGTATCTGCGTGATGTGAAGGCGATGCTCGGCATCTTGGAATTTCTCGGAGCCGAAACCTCGTTCCATGATGGAACAGTGCGTATTCGCACCCACAATCTCCAGAGCAAACCGATCCCGGCGGAACTTGTGAGCAAACTACGCGGGTCTATCGTTCTCCTGGGCCCTCTCCTTGCGCGGTTCGGCGTCGTGGAGATGAGTTATCCCGGAGGCTGCGTACTTGGTAAACGCCCGGTGCTGGCCCACGTACAGGCGCTGACGCAGATGGGTGCGGAGGATATGAGCAGCGATGAAGTCCTGCATCTGCAGGGCACACTGAGGCCGGGACGGATCGTGCTTCCGGAGTTTTCCGTTACGGCCACCGAGAATGCCGTGATGGCAGCTGCGCTGGTGGAGGGGGAAACACGCATCGAGATCGCTGCGGCGGAACCCCATGTGCAGGCAGTAGAACAGTGCGTGCGTGCGATGGGTGCCGATGTCGAAGGCATCGGTACGCACACCGTCACGGTGCGCGGACGCGACACACTTTCCTGTGTCGAGTTTACGACCCCCTCCGACTATTTGGAGGCAGGTGCTCTCATCATTGCGGCACTCGTCACACACGGAAAAGTCCGCTTGCACAATGTCGAAGAGGAGCACCTCCTCTTCTTCCTCGAAACACTCAGGCGCATGGGCGCCGTTCTGAAGTACGACGCAAAAGAGAAAACGTTGTTTGTCGACGGCGAACTCTCTTCGCTGAAAGCGGTGAGTGCGCAGACGAATATCTTCCCCGGTTTTCCCACCGATCTCATGGCCCCGATGGGCGTAGCGATGACGCAGGCGCGTGGTGTGAGCCGTATCTTCGAAGTCCTCTTCGAGGGGCGCATGGCCTATCTCTACGAGCTTGAGAAAATGGGCGCTCAGGTCGAAATTCTGAACTCTCATCAGGCGCTCATCATCGGACCGGTACAGTTGCGGGGACGCACAGTGGCCAGTAACGACATCCGAGCGGGTGCAGCTATGGTCCTTGCGGCCCTGTGTGCCGAGGGAGAGACCACCATCACAGACGTGCGGTACATTGAGCGCGGGTATGACCATCTGGATGACAAGCTCCGCAGTCTCGGCGCGAAGATCGAAAAAATAGAGTTCCTGAGTCCGGAGGAAGTGGCGGCAGGAGTGACGGGAAAAGCTGTGGAAGTAGCGGTGAAGCGGGAGGAGGTCATAAGGTAACGAATACCGAATCCACCCCTTTTCGTTTTCGATCTCTGGCATTCGCCCGGTACCTCCGTTAGCATCCTCCAGCAATGATCACGATCACCTCCCTCGGCGGCCAGAGCCTGAAGTGCGATATGCACGGAACGCAGGTCGTCGTATTCCCGAATACTCCGGATGCGAAGGCGGGTATTTCCCTCATGGGCGCTCCCATGGAGGAGGCTCCGAAAGGCGTCATTTCCTGGCCGGGTGAGTACGATACCGGAGGCGTCTCCATCCGTGGTATGGGTCATGAAGAGGGGCAGAGAGTCTCCTATGTTATGAGCGACGACAGCGTTCGTATCGCCTTTCTCTCCTCACCGCTTCCTGATCTCTCGGATGTGGAGCTGGAGCATCTCGGTGACATTTCCATCCTTTGTCTTCCGGCGGATGACACCAAGCTCGCGCAGAAACTGATCGATGAGATCGATCCGCGCGTGCTCATTCCCCTGCCGACGAAAGATGAAAAGACGTTCGGGGAAATCCTGAAGTTTGCGGGTGCGCTCGGCAAAGAATTGCAGAGCGACTGGAAACTGAAAGGCGGTCTTCCGATGGAAGGTCGCGAGGTGGTTATTTTGAAGCCTTCGAAATAGTCAGTGCGTTTACGAGGCGTTGTGGTTCTTTGCACGTTGCCTTTCCTGTTGCAGTGTGATCTGTGCACTGTCTTCTGCGCTGCGCAGGGTAATGATTGTCATACCGTGTTTCTCCGGGAAGAAACGGGAGAACGTCCTGCATTCTTCTCCGGTTTCATTCTTGCGGCGCTATATGCTGTGTCTCATTCCGACAGCATGAGGAGAATCATCACCGCCGGTCAGGCGCGCAAAACGCTTGTTTCCTGCCAATACTTTTTCCAGTCTCTTTCGCACTTCTTCAGCATCTCCTGTGATATTCAACAATACAAAACTCTGATGGTGCGATTCATGCAGAGGGGGCACGGATTCCACAGTAGCTCCCTCGAAGGCCTTCGACAGGCCATCCTTCAGTGCAGCCTCTACTTCCAAAAGCAATTTCATGGGGCGAGCAGCATAGCCCTCTTTCCGCCGCCGTCAACGCTCTCGATAGAGAAAGAGACCCAGAGGTCTCTCATTTTTGCGTCAGTTCGAGTCAACTGGAATCAGATCTTCGACAGTCGCCCGAAGACGGCGACCATCGCTGTGGCAACGCACCACAGCCTTGCGGTACTCTCCGGGGAAGAATCCCCGGATGCGGTTGCGGGTGAACACATCAACCGCGCCTTCGTCGTGCATCACCGGCTCTTCGACTCCCGGGAAGTCCGCCTCGGCAACGGCTTTGTTGACGGGACAGAACCGGATCACGTCGTCGCGCAGGATCTGCACGGGCAGAAACACGACTTTAGCCTCTTTGCCGTGCGGCAGGTAAAGCGTCTTGTGCTTCACCTGCATCACAGGTGCTGGCACCAGGGGGGTTCCCAGGAACCGGCGGCTGAAGGCTTGGAACAGCGAACCTGTGGCAGCGGGCTCGGGTGAGCCCTCTACCACGGTTTCCGCGACCAGAACGCCGGAAGAGAGCTGGCGTGCCAGCATGTACTTCTGGTTGCTCGGGTCGTGCATGGGGATTGGCCTCATGTGAACATCCGTTTCTACGCTGTGAAAGACCTGTTGGACAGGGTCAGTGTGACGCTACACCGATTTGCTGCGCATGCAATTGATCTCCAGTGTTTTATGTTCTGCCCTTCTGTTAGCGGTTAACGCCAATGGAGCATTCTTCTCTATAGCCGCGGGAAGAGCGCGCACGACAACCGGGAAGGATGTTATTTTTTTGTATGAGGATATCTAAAAAGCTTCGTAGCGTAATATCCTGAGAACAGTGCGAAGAATACATTCAGCCATAGAAAGATCTGATTTCCTTCTCTGTAACTGAAATATGCAATGAGGGCGCTACCCAGCGTCAATGCAGCGTTTTGCTTAAATGTTCCCATATTGAGCGCGTAGCCGATACCGATACCCGAGAGACCGATAACAAAAAACACGGTGCTGGTACCCTCGAAGAGCGTTAGCGACCAGATCACCATTGCGATGGCCCCAGCGGCTACAATCGGTGTGTCATATCGGTCGTCGATGTTCAACATCATGAGAATTGTTGTGAGAACTATGAATAACTGAAGTATCACGAAGAAGATCGTGCCGCCCGTGAGGTAATTGATCAGCGAATACGCAAGCATGCAAACGCCGCCGATAGTGAAGAGCCAGTTCTTTACAGACTTTGCCGGATGGGAGACTTTTTCCAGCGGATACGCAGCACCACCGACCAAAATCAAAGAACCAATGAGTCCGACGACAAATGTCGCATCACTGGTCATAGAATTTGTGGGAAGAAAAAGCCAGTTCGCTTCCTGTACTGACGGTACTCTTCACCTTATGACTTCTCAAGTGGCCGCTCATTAGTCAGTGTTTCTCAGGGCAGGGCCGTGGCCATCTGCTCGATGTCGAAGGCATCGAGGTACTCCTTGAGCCTGCGGTAGACCTCTGTGCGTTGGCCGACATCGATATCCTGTTTGGCATAGTGCGTGAGGCCGCGCTCGATGCCGTCGAGTTTCTCCTTGAGCGCGAGGAAGCCCTGTTCGTACTCGGGCACGATATGGTCGGGGAACAGCTGGTAGTTGGAGAAGAGTTCGTTCATCTTGTGCACGAAATCCCGCACGCGTGAGAGGGGGATGCTCTCGCCGTTGATGATGAACTGCCGGATGTGCTCGCAGCAGGAGTGAGCCCCCTGAAACTTTCCGATCACGTGCATCTGCACGGCGGCGGTCTTCGCGCAGGAACGGTCTTGCGAGCGCAGCGCATCTTCCAGCCTTCCGTACCCTTGCCGCAGACGGTCTGCGTAGGTGGTGAAGGGCCGCAGCCGGATATCTTTGAGTTCATCCGGATGCGCGTGCATGCGCGCGAGAACGTTGCGCGTCTGATTGTCGGTGTCGCTGACGCTCCCGTTGAAGACCGCGAGGCCGGGCTCGTCGAGCACCGGCGCGTTCTCCTGAACGGCGCTGCGGAAGCCGCGCATCCGCTGCTCATGGAACTGGATGCCCGTCTCAAGGACCATCTGGTCCTGCTCGTTGTACCCGCCCTTGGGGTACATCTCCTGGAAACGCCGCTGCAGGCGGGTTACCGCCGCGACCATCTGTGTCATGGCGGCTGTCACGTTCACCCGCTGGCTGCTGTCCGTGAGATTGCCGATGCGCGTGAGCAGATCGTGCGCCTGCACTTTGAAGACATTTTGGAGTTGTTGGCTGCTGCTCTGCTTCGCCTTCGCTCCTTCCATAAAAGGGTTCGGCACGTCCTCCGTCACGACGTTGACTGGGCCCGATACGCCGGGAGGAAGCGGCTGGTACTTCCGTACCTTCGTTCCCGGCCGGCCGGCCATCGTCCATTGACGGTAGCGATCCGTCATGTGCAATCGCTCTTGCTGCGAGGCGGTGGAGTTCACGGGAAACTCTTGGTATGCGTCGTACCACAAGAAAGCGGAAAGCTCTGCGTCTGTGAAGTCACCCGTACCACCGCCGGCCCACGGATTGCGGGAGCCGGAGACCTTTGACGCGCGGAGCACGTCTCTGCACCGTGCGACCATGGCCTGTGTCTCGGCGCGGAGAGCAGTCTTCGTTTCCGGCGCCGCCGTGCGGGTCCACTCCCGGTTCAGCCGCTGGTTCAGCGTCTGCAGGTCTGCAAGCATTCCCGCGAGCAGCTCCGTTTCACGCTGGTACACGCGCTGTTCGTGGAAGGTCTTGCGGTGCGCGGCGTAGACGCCCGGGAAGTGCTGCACGGTGAGCTGCTTCGGGAGATGCCCGTTCTGGCCGTTGCCGTTGCGGTGTCCGTTCTCCCGCTCGCGCGTGTAGAGGATGGTGCCGATGTTCTCTGCAGCTGGGCCGGGGATGCCGGGATAGCGTTCCTCGACCGTCTGGTTGGGTTGCTGCACGGAGAGCAGCCGGTGATGTCCTTTCTGTAGGGGCTCAGTGGCTTCCCATATCTTTTTGATCCGTCCGATGGCTTCGGGTCGGGCCTTCTTCCACAGCCGACGCACTGGCTGGCGTTCATCCTCTTCATCGTAGGAGACAAGGCCGAGGTCCCGGGCGAGGTCATCGGAAATCCGGTCCGGGCTCACGAGGCAGGGGGCAAGGGAGAGCTGATTCCAGTCGGCAATTCCGGGGAACCGGACGCTGTTTCCCGCTGTGAGTTCGAACCTTGGCACGATGAGCTGGTGCGGTTGGCAGAAGGCTTCCTGGAACCGCTTGAAGCGGGAGTTCGGCACGCTCTCCCACACAAGTTCCGCGAGTCGCTCCCGGTCGAGCCGGCAGCCTGCAGGCAGCTCGATGTCGCGCAATCGCACAAACTCCCCGTGCCAGCGCTCGATGCCGTATACTTCGCGCTGGTTTTGCGTGGATGCGAGGTCCTCGAGTGCGGCGCGGTCTTCAAGCAACTCCTGCACGCGCCCGCACTGGTAGCGGGTCAGCGTTTGTATGTCCACATCTGGCGCGTAGCGGACGCGTTCGAGCGCGCCGTTGTTTCGCTCCTGCAGTTCATCGAAGGTGATGGTCTTCAGGGGGGACATAGGTGCGTGAGAAGGATAGTATGAAATTTCAGCTATTTTTATCAACTAGGAGCGGTTCCGGATTTTCCCTGCCTTGTTTCGGAGGTGGCCCGGCGTGCCACCGCTTTTTGTCCCTTTGCAGCTTCTCCTTTCTATCGGGGTCGAGGTAGTAGGCGTGCGCGGCGATCTCGTCGGGAGTTCTGCGGTAGATGATTTCCCACTCCGGCGCGTGCTGCCGGAGGTGCGCGAGCGCCTGCACCGCGCGGCCGTGGCATCGGAAACCCCGGTAGATCTCCGGGCGGAACATGTCCGAGGCATCCAGCACAAGTTCCGGGCACGCGCGCCGGAAGCGCCCGGCGAGTTCCGTGAATGCAGCGAGGATGTTGCCCATCTGCCGGCGGATCTCCGGATCGTTGCGCCGCTTGCGCTCCTCCCATGCCGCGTAGTTGCTCGCGGTGAGGACGTCGACCGCCTCGTCGAGCTGCGAGTGAAACTTTTCTAAGGTCTCATGCAGATCATCGAACGCGGAGGCGCTCTCCCTGTTGCCCCGCCGCAAGCCCCGCCCTGACCGGCGGATCCACCGGATGTGCGGGTCGTCCCGTTCCATTCTGTAGATGGGGAGGAGCAGGTCCTGTGTCGGTGCCGATGCGTCGGCGCAGAGCGCGTGTGCTTCGGCGAAGTGCGCATCCCGCGCTGCGTCCTCGTCCGCACAGCCTCCGAGCCGTATGAGTTCGAACACCCGTGTGACACCCGGGCACAGCGGGGGATTGAGCGATGGCACCGGGAGGTGCTCCTGGAGACTGAGGACGACGAGCCTCCGCAGGAACTCTCCCTGCGCTGTTTCGGGCGCGGTGTGCTCGCGCTCCGCCGCAAACGCGAGGTAGCGGCGAACGTGGGCAGCGTCGGCGGTTGCGAGCGCATCATTGATGCGCAAGTACTTGTCGAGGTAGAGGTCGGAGTAGATCTCGGGGTAACGCACGAACGTCTGGATGCTCGTGAGCGCGTAGTCGCGCGCGAGACGGGGGCTCGCGTTATGGAGCGCCACGGCGCTCTCGAGCATTCGCAGCCCAAATTCGAAGAGCACCCGCTGTTCCGCGAGCGTGATCTTCGTCATAGCGGCGGCATTGACGTTCTTCTGCGACGACTGCACCGCTTTCCCCATCGCTTCCGCGATGGCTTCGGCCATCGCCGTGAGTGCGCCGGGGATTGCCGGCATGGCCGCTGCCGGAGCATCCTCCTGCGCGCCGGGTACGCCGGTGTGCCGCCTATTCCCGATTGCCAGCTGATGCCAGACGAGAGAGTGTATCTGCTGCGCCTCGGCGGGATCTCCGTTGAATGTTGTACCGTTGCGCAATTCCTGCGGCAGCCTTCGGTGAGCCTCTTCCAATGTCTCAGTAGTGAATCCCCGTGCGGCGAGCGCGCGTTCGATGTGCGGCATGAGGTTGAGTTCAAGACAATGCCTGCCCTCGAATTCCCGGGCGACTATGGGGAGCGTGCAGGCGGTCCAGCTCTGATCGAGCGGGCCCGCGTGTTCGTGGCCGATATGGCCGAGTGTCTGGCGCCATTGCGTGAGCAGGCCGCCGACTGCTCCGTCCTCCGTTGTTTCCAGTGCGCCGATCATCTCCATGAAGAGCGCATGCAGCTTCCGCGTGAGCTGCTCGCCCTGCTCGAAGTGCGGAGAGCACTCCGTTCTTTCGTGGAATGCTATCGAGGCTGCGGCGGCGATGCTCTTGTTCGCTGGCGATCCTTCGGGGTTTGCGAGAGCCTGCCGCACGCGAAATGCGAGGAGGAGTTCTTCGGCGGAGACGCGTTCCATGTTCACGTCCTGACCGGCAAGGTCTCTCCGGATGCCGGTGATGGGCCCCGTTTCCAGCGGCGTGTAGCTGATGAACCGTTCTCCGAAGCGTTCGTCCCGAATCTCCTCGTACCCCCCGATCTGGCACTCAATGGTTCGCACTCTGAACGTGCGCTCGAGCGCCTCGCGCCCGCTTTGGGCGGCCTCCCGCCGCTCGACCTCGCCGGTGAGGTACTCGATGAACTCCTGCAGCGATTCGAGATCGGTGCAATCGATCGCGATGCCGTGTTCCTGTGCGAGAGACCGTGCACGCTCGAGGAGGTCCACGCCACCGATCATGGCATGGCTCAGGACCTGGAATCGCCGAGGGTACGCCTGCAGCTTCCCGTCCCGTTCCTCGTGCACGGTGAGGCGGTTCCTGCCGCTGGCGGGTGCGTGGTACGGTGTGCTGAAGTGCCGGGTAAACATGGCGCCGAGGTCGCGCTCCAGCACCGCTTCCAACCGTTCGCCCGCTGTTTTGTCGCAGGTGGTGGAACCGAGGTACTCCTCGAACTCCCGCAGAAGGTCTCGCGCGCGCTGCAAGCGCGCGGCCCGAGCCTCGGCAACCTGCTGTCTCGTGCGGTAGTCTTCCTCCTTCCTGAGGTAGTCGCGGATCTCCTCCACGACGACTGTGCCCTCTTCACCGGCGGCGCGGAAGGCACCGGCGAGGTCGCTCCCCGGATCGCGCCGCTGGTCGTCCTGCTCCGGGAGGGGCAGGAGGGTCGGACTCGCGGAGATTTCGTCGTTCACGCGGTGGAAGAAACGCTTCAGAACCTGCACTTCGGGGAGTGTCCTGTTCTGGAGGCGCTCCTGGGCGCGGCGGAATTCTGTTCCGATGCTGCTGAACTCGACGTAGTTGAAGAACGCAGGGCCTTCTTCGTTGAGGGCACGCACGGCCGCGTGCAGTTCGCGGTTGGGGTTCAGCACCACCACGTCGATGTGGTCGATCATGCCCGATATGGAGTCCGGCCGCTCGTCGCGATGCCGCAGCACGGCCGAGCGCTGCCGTGCGAGCTGCCGCTTGATCCGCTGGACGCCGCGGGCCGAGCCGGCCTTCTTGATTTCGATCCCGGTGAGTGGCCGGAGCGCCTGCCAGCGTGCCGGCGTGTCGCTCTCCACATGCTCGCCGAGCATGGAGGCGAAGCGCCGAATCCTGTAGCCCTCCTCGAGTTCGAGTTGGTAGACGATCTTCGGGTTCCCACGCACCTCGTACCGGGCGGCCAGACCGCCGCTGCAGAACAGCGAGGCATCGCTGTGCGGAATATTGAAGAGATCGTGCGGCTCTCCGGCCGTATCGGCAGGACGGTAACGGAAACGCTTGCCCTCCCCTTCGTCCTCCACGGCCAGCCTCCCTTCGTCCAGTTTCCGCACGCCGGTTCCGGGGCGCGCCGCTGCGTTGTCGTAGTATGCCTTGTCCATCACACACGCGTGCACCGGATCGAGAATCACCAGATCGATGATGTCCGTGGTGTGCGTCACCCGGCCGGCGGCATCGCGCGTGGCGCTCAGGCAGTACTCCGGCACGAACGATCGCCCGCCGAGCTGGTAGTCGAGCAGCGCGACATGCTCAAACATGTTTCCGATTTCGAAGTGGCGGATGCGCTCCTCCGCCTCCCTGCGGCCGAGGGTTCGGAGCTGCCCGCCGAGCTTCTGTAGCTGCTCGAGCAGGGGCGCGCGTGGATCTTCGATGCCGTGGCGCTTTCGCACCTCGCCGATGATGGGTGCGAGAACCTGCGGAGCGTGCTCGAGCATCTGGGGGTGGGTGCGCGCGAGTTCGGCGAGGATCTGCTCGTCGAAGAGCTCGGGGGCGCCGGTGACGATGGGTTCGAGCGCCGCGAGTATGGCCCCCCGTTCGTGCGGCTCGAGGCCGAGAATCTCCAGATTTGTCACCCATTCCAGCTCCTCATGCGTGATGCTGAGTTCGTTGCAGATCGCGGCCAGCGTCCGCGATTCGAACGCGAAGTTCCTGCGCATGTGCCGTGAGAGCGTGCTGTACGGATCCACGCCCATGCGGTCTGCGGCGCCCTTGAGCGTCGAGACGCC
>VGKZ01000017.1 GCA_016866815.1 Candidatus Peregrinibacteria bacterium
GCTCCGGCAGGCGAAGCACATGGCGGAGAAGAAGGAATGGACGAAAAAGCAGGATGCTGTAGAGATGGAGAAGCAAATCCTTTCCGGGGAGGTGCCCCTGGGGGATTGAGATTATGGAATACTGGGAATAAGGATGATCCTTAATATTCAAATCCCCTATATTCGACTACTCTAATCGCAGTAGCCGCAGTGGTGGAATGGCAGACACGCCAGCCTTAGGAGCTGGTGCCCGCAAGGGCATGGGGGTTCGAGTCCCTCCTGCGGCACCACACAATCCCACTTGCCGGCCGTAGTCAGCCTAGGCTGACGAAGGCTGGTGGAGGTTCAAGTCCTCTCCCCGGCACCAAAACCTCTGTACGACAAATCAGGTTAGCTTGTTCAGCTCTCGCATTGCTGCAGCTATTTTCTTCACTTCTGGATAGTTGGACCAAGACTTGTCTACCTCCTCTGCTGTCGGAGGATGCCAATCGTTGTCACCAGCTTCGGACCATTCCCATGCACCCTTGCCGTCATCCAATGAGGGATTGAAGCGAACATCTAAATCATCATTAGGCCATGTTGCAACATCAAATGTAAATACGCCGTCCTTATCGGTGGATGTGGCGTTTGTAGCAAATTTTATTTTTTGTTTTGCATCATCGTTTTGCCGTCGATTTTGTATTTCCTTAATATCCGCCTCCTGCTTCTGTTTCGTCGCCTTCTTTTCCTCTGCAGTGGGTGTCTTGAAGGTTCGCTTTTCCTTATCGTAGACCTGACCGTCTACGCGCGGCTTCAGTGTCTTCGAAGCACCATCGAAACACTGGTCTTTTAATTCAACAAACTCCTTGCCATTAAACTCATACGTTGTTTTTCCGGTAGTCGATTGTGCATAAAATTTACCGTTTGGTGCCTGAATATAATCAATTTGCAACCCATTGGAAAATGTCTCCGGGCCATGCCAATCGCCTGATTTTTGCAATGCCCCTCGTATTCCATCTTTGTCGGTATTCCAGATCGAATTAGATTTATCTATATTCGCAATAGCTGCATCTCTAATCACATTTGTTACGGCATCTGCGCTTTCCTTGGTCGGATTCTCAAGAATATACGTATTGTCCACTTTCTTTGCTCCGGCAGCTTCCAACTTCTTTGCAATATCGGACGAGAACCTCCCACCCGTCTTCGGTGTAAGTTTTAATGTATCTCCACTGACCTCTGCTTTTGCTATGTCATTGAGCGGCAGATTATTCACTTTGCTTGCACCCCCTTCAAGCAACTGCTTCTTTTGTTCGGCAGCATCCCTGTCCGCTTTTTCACGCTTCTCTTTGTGATCAGGCGGTTCGTTGTCTTTGAGGAGCTGCATGCGCTTATCCAATTTCTGCTTATCTTTGATCAATTCAGTTCTCCTCTGTCGCATTTCCTGAATCTGCTGGTCAAGATTTTGCTTATCCGTCTGGGAAGCAGCTGGCAGCTTGCTCTGCGCGATCAGCTTACCAATTGAGGAATTGGGATCCGCATCCGTGCCGATCGACTTCAACTCCGAATTCACCTCCGCAAGCGCGGTCTTCGTCGCATTCATGTGATGATCGAAGTGCCTGCCCTTAACAATGTCATCATTGATTCCCGCATCCGACACACGCGGGATCTTGCCCTTCGACCGCATCGCGTTGAAGTCCTCGAAGAACTTGGCCAGTTTTTCAAAGGCATCGAGGAGTTTCTTGAAAGCATCACCAATGTCTTCCCCATTGCTTTTCTGCTTGTTCGGCCCTGCGGCCGGACCCCGTGCGGGCAATGCATCGAAGAATTTCTCCATCACTGGATTGCTGTTCAATGTTCGCAGAGCATGCTGCGCACCTTCCGGTAGTGTTTGCATAATTGCATCTGCATCCGCATTAGGCTGTTTGGAGGCATTGTATGCAGCGACAACCTTGGAGAGATCCTGTCCGACCTGCTCGACAAATGTCTTGCAGACGCTCACAAGCTCCTTGATATCGGTGTCACTCATCGACGAAAGAGCGCGATCGATATCCTGCTGCTCATTAGGGGTCATGTCGATTTTTTCAAGGATCGCCTTCTGGTCCGAATCAAGTTTATCGAACTTCCCCAACTCCGGCGCAGCTGCGGGCTTTGCTGCTGCGGCAGCGGGCGCTGCACCAATGGCATCTACAATGATCTGCCCATTATTAATGTGTGCAGTGATTCCCTTCCCGCCAAGTTTGTTCACGATGGCGTTTGCCGCTGCAGTTATATCACCCTCAGCAGCTGAAAGCACTTTATTGGCAATGGTCTGAATTTTATTCTTGAGTGCTGTGCCCGCGGCATCCTGCTTGTCAGCTGCCTCTGCTTTAAGAGCATTGAGACTTTTGTCCACATTCTCCGATGTCAGTTGCTGTTCAAGCTTCGCCTCAACGGGATTGGGGTTTTCCTGTTGTTCCGGTTGTGTTGTTGGAACGTTATTCATATCTATTGCATATTGGAAATTTGCGATTCAATCTCACTAAGAGCATTTGCTCCGCTTTGATCGTCTCCCTCAAAATCATGCAGGAGTGCATTTCCGAATACACGGATATCCCCTGTCTGCTTGTTCACAAAATCTGCATATTGTTTTCTATATGTGGCAATTGCCTTGCCATAACGCTCTATACGCGCGGCCGTTTCAACCGGCGTCTCATTGGTGTACTTCGCATTTCTCTCTTCTGTAGTGAGAACGAGATCCGGTTCGATTGGACCCATGATAGTCGCGAAGAGCTTATCTCCACTTGGAATATCGGGGAGCTTCGGGGGAACTTTTGTCTCGCCTGCATTGGACTGTGGTGCTTCGGACATGATTTTGGATATTCATATAATTATAGCAGAATTTGTGTTTTTGCTCAATAAAAGAGCCCCACGACCAACACAGATACGGCAAAAGACAAGGTGAGTTTTTGGCTAAGAGGAGGGCTTCTTAGGCGGCTTTACCGGAGGCTGGAGGGGGACGCTTTGGTTTTGGGATGCTATTCAGCTGTACGACATCTACATCAACGAACTCGATGGGATTATTTCCATAGTTCCGCACCTCGAGCGTGACAGTACCTGGCTTTTTGCCGGGCCCCAACACTCTAAAGTCCGTTGTCGCAGGTAAAGTTCTGCCTTCGACTGTAGTGATGGCACGACCCTGAAGACGTTCTCCTGCTTTCCATATACTTGGAGGAGGGGGCGTGCCACTCGGCGCAGGAGCACCTGTTATACCAGACTCCATCAGTTGTCTACGCTGTCTGGAGGTGAATCTTGCTCTTGGCTCCCTAAGAATTCTGGTTTTCCTGGCTATTTGCTCGGGTGTGTAGTTACCAATGTACGCCTTATCACCATTCAGCCCCATCTCTCCTTCGCCCACTCTATGCGATCGAAGAATGGCATCTCTCTGATATGGAGTCAGGGGCACATCACCATTTACGACATGCCTTGCTTCTTCCAAACGCGCAGCATCGTTCGTAAACTCGCCAAGGGGCCTGTCCGCAGGAGCTGCAACTGTATTGGCAGCTTCTCTGCCAGCCTGACTAAGAACGCGGCCTTCGGACATTGTTCCTGCCTGCACGCGTCTGTTTACTTCGGCAATGGTATTTTGTTTGGCCCTCTGGAACGCTGCATACCCCTGATCATCCAGAGTGTAACGCATGTCGAGTTCAACTTCAGGATTGTTTACTTTCTTGTACTGTGCCTGCAGCTCGCCGTTCGTCATCTTCTTTAAAGCGCCGGTAGCTTCGACGATATCCGGAACCGCTGCTGGTGCTTCCGCTGCTACTGCGGGCCGTGCAGCTACACTTTCCGATGCCTGTTGTGCAGGTTTCGGAGCCTGTTGCGGCTTTGCTGCAGCACGAGCCTGTGCCTGGCGTGTCATCACAGTCGTATCGAATACTTCCTCTGCACCGGCGGTAATCACTTTTCCGCTTGGTGTCTGCAAACGAATTCGCGTGCCGTCAGCAGTAACATCGAGCACTGTACACGGCTGACCTTTGCTTTCGAGATACGCCCTGCCACCTGTCTGGACGTTGCGGGAGCGCAGCACCGCTTCATTGCGGATTTCGACGATCCTCGCACGAAGCGGGCTTCGAGGCATTTGTACGGTTTGTTCGAGGAATCCATTGAGATCATCAAGGATTCTATACGCCTGGAATTGGTTGCAGTTTTGAACGGCCTGTTCGATGGAATCAATGCGGACATACCCTCTGGATTTCGTAAAGATTTCCGTCGCGCCAATCTCGGTTGTAGCACCGGCCTCGCGGACCAATGTCCGGGCACCCTCTGCGCTTCTGCGGAAGAATCCACGGATACCCTCTCCTGCTCTACCCAAGAATCCGCGAACTCTCTCCACCCCTCTCCCTATGTACCCGGGACCGGTTGCGGTTCCGATTTCATCCGCTGCCGCAGAGAACTTCGGCAGGTTGCTAATAGTTTCCGTACCCTTGGCCATCCTCGCATCGTAATCGCGCCTGGCTTGTGCTCTGCGTTCGAAGAATTCGCTGACATTTTGGCGTAGCTTTCCGAAGAAACCTGGACCTTTTGCAGGCGTAGCAACGCGTGTGGGCCGTACGGGACCAATGTCCGCAAATTGCTGTGCAAGGGCTTCATTGTTCGCTGCGATCTCTGCCTGTTTTGCCTGTTTTTCAAGTGCAAGTCGTGCTTCTGTTTCCGGAAGGTTTTTGATTCCATCTGCCACTGCCTGTGCCTCCAACTCACGAGCGGCATCTGCCGACTCCTGCGCTACACGGCGTGCCTCCAATCGCCTTGCGCGGTATGCCCTAAATCTTTCCAATTGCCTGCCGATGAACCCGGGCTGCTTGGGACCAGTGGGCGTAGCGACTGGTCCAGGCTTGAGCACTGTCGTTGGCTGTGTTGGAGGCTGCTTTTTTGGAGTACCTGGCTTGTTCCACCACTCCTTCACCTTGCTAAAGCCAGTGCGGAAGGGTGATGTGAGGTATTCGTACGTGCTGGTCACCACTTTGCGACCGCGCTCCAGCTGTCTTCCAATGAGGCCGGGCTGCTTGGGACCAGTGGGCGTAGCGACTGGTCCAGGCTTGAGCACTGTCGTTGGCTGTGTTGGAGGCTTCGGTCCCGCTGCTGCTCCTGATCCTGCAGCGCCTTCGGTTGCGGTTGCGGCTTTCGCAGCTGCACCTTCGGGCACAGAAACAGAAACTTTGAGTGGCTTCGAAGCGAATCCTCTCGCTACCTGGACATTGTCGACATAACCATACAAACGCGTGAGCTTGTCTATATCCCCCTGTAAACGAAGACGTCCCGCATCATCGAGTGCAGGATTCTTGATGAGTTCCTGGCAATACTCAATTTCTTTTGCAATTTCGGTACGGTTGATTGTGTTGCTCCTTCTTTTTAGGAAGCGACTGAGCTTGTCGCTCTTAGTAATACCCGCCCCCTGCAATTCATCGCGCAACTTTTGAATCTGCGTGATCGAATCATCCAGGCGCTCCAACTGGAGGCGCTGCTGTTGTAGCTGGACCCGTTCTCCTTCGGTGATCGTTTTACTCTTGAGTAATTCATCTGTTTCACGGATCTCATTCCGGACATCTTTCTGGCGCACACGGCGATCTTTCTGCTTCAGAAACTTATCCAGACCTTCATCGACAGCACCGGATATTTTGCCTCTACCATCTGGAGCAGCAACTCCGGCTTCGGTCGGCTTGGTATTTGTACCAGCCCCTTCTCCAGGCCCAGCTCTCTTTTCCACGGCACCTTCGGCAAGCTTCTTGCTGCCCGCGGCTGCGGTTTCATCCGCTGCGCCTGCGACTGTTTCTGCATTAGCACCGGTAGCAGGCTTGGCTGCAACTTCAGCTCCTGCTTCTGCAGGCTTGCCGGCTTTCTTCGCTGCTTTTGCAGCAGCGGCTTCAGCCTCTGCAGTACGTGCCGTATTGGCACCCTGCTCCGCTGCGGCTGCGCCGGCTCTGCTGTCGATGCACTGCTTTGCGAGATTGCGCGCGCGTAGTGCGGCATTAATGTCCGTTGTAGACGATGTCTTCGAAAGATTGAACCGCGCAGCGAGAGCTTCGTCGCTCATGTTTGCAATCGTCGCAATCTCGTCTGCATTGGTGATACCCGCGCGACCAAGTGCGCTTTCTGCACCCGCAGCCTTCGAGGTAAGCGCTGTTGCCTGCTCACCCAATCGCACAGAAGTGGTTGTAAACGGTCTCTTTGCAAGACGTACAGCTGCTCCCGGAATACTGGGAATGCTTTTAATTGCACCAAGATACGATTCTGCCGTACCACGGACGAGACCGCTGGCACGTGCTGCTGTTCTTCCAAGAATGCCCTTTCCTGCAACGGACGCAAGGCGTCCCGCAGCTCCTGCTTCGCCGGCACCGGGAATAAAGAAGAGTGCGATATTGGTAAGTGCTTTTCCTGCAGCCTTTGCTCCGTCGGTACTCCATAGGTCAGCAGCGACTATGGCCTTGCCCATACCACTCCATGCTTCGCGGCTGCCTTCTGTTGTTCCGACCAGAAGGAGATTGCCAAGCCCCTTTGCCATTTGGATTCCCTCCTTGTTACCTCCCAAAGCAGCTGGGAGAAGCACCACCATCTTCGCTATACCACCTGTTATATCTGCAGCCGCCTCGGAAACACCACCAACAAAACGGAGAGTGTGACTGATACCTGGCAAATTCAGAACTGGCACTTCTTTCGAGGCATACGAGAGTGCGTTGCCGATTCCCTTAAATACCCCTTCAAAAGGAGCGGCAACAGCCTCTGCAAGGCTGGTTGCAAATGCCGGCGTCTCCACCTTCATATCCTTAATGGAAGCCCACTCCATTTCCACGCCTCCTTGCGCCTTGATATTATCAACCGCAATTCGACCAACCCCTTCCGTTACTGCTTTCTCGATGCCGGCCACCGCATCAAGTGTTGCAGTCGCTTCTTTATCCACAAGACCCGATGACTCCTGAATCTGCTTCAGTTGTTCCGTAAGAGTTGCCTCCGCATCGGAGAGCGTACCGGTCGTCTGACCCAGTGCCTGCTCCGTCTGTTCCAGAAGAAGCTGTCTCCTTGAGATGTCGTCCGTTGCTTGCGGATAAGCGGAGAAAAATTTCTCCAGGTCCTCCCCTCCTGCCGCCATGGCAGCACTGCCCTCCTCCATACGGGTCCGCATGCGTTTCAGATCTTCAATTTTTTCCTGCGCTGTCTGATCGCTCTGCTGTCCGTTACTTTCTAGCTGGCGTATGGCAGCATCGATGGTGCCCATTTTATCCTTCAGCTTCATTTCACCGACCGTAATCGTTTGCTGTTTTGACTCGGCATTCTGCTTTGCCTGTGCAAGTTGATTGTTCTGCAAATTAACTGCAGTTTTCTGATCGCGGATTCCCGCTAATTGCTCCTGTGTTTGCTGCAAACGCAGTCTGGCATCCGCCCGATTCTCACTGAGGGTCTGTGCGCCTGCGCTTAGCTGCTCCTGTGTTGACTTATGTTTATTCTCTGTTTCATGCCGGAACGCAGTTGGCGCAGAATTCAGCAAATCTCCATCCTGTCGCATGTCTCCTACAGCTTTCCCGAGCTCCTGCCTCTGGGCATCGTACTGCTGTTTGAATGCGTCTATTTTTGCATTTGCCATTTTTGCTCTCTCCAGTTCACGCGCGCGCATCGCAGCTTTTGCCGCTGCCGCAGCCGCAATTGCTACCGCTGCTGCGCCGGCCGTTACAAGGTTAAGACCCGGAACCCAGCTTGTGGATGCTGCTGCGAAAACAATTGTACCTACACCGAGGGCGGCGCTACCGATAGCCAGGTTATTGGTGTGGACTTCGGCTGCATATGCTTTTTGGATGTCCCCAAGCTCCACAGCTTTGTTACTCATCGCCTCGCGTTGCTTCTGGATTCTTCCTGACCGCTCTTCATATTTTTGCAGTTCCTTCTGGAGCACATCCGGAGTCAGTGTTTCCGGATGGCTGAGAGCCTCTGTATCCAGATCGAGATCCGTGTGTTCCAGCTTCTGCAGCTGTGCAGGCAACCTGTTGAGCTGCTCATCGAGCGTGCCGATTTTCCTCTCTTTCTCTTCCTGATTTTTCTTCGCGGAATCTGCACCGCCGACGATGCCAGCGAGAATTTCATCTACCTTCTGCATGAGGTTCACCTGCCACTCGGCGTGTTCTTGAGAGCTCATCTCTGCCTTGTTGTCCTTCTTCGCATACTGGTCGTAGGACACTCGGCAAAACTGCGCAATGTTGTCTTTGAGTTGCTTCTGAAACTCCGCTGGAAGCTCCTTTGCCTTCGAAACGGCATTAACCACTTTCACATCGGTGAGCCCTAGTGCAGCCTTGATATCGTTCTCCTTCTTCTGCGGATCGACCGTCTCTTGCGTCTGCGCGGGCTTCGACTGGGCTTCCGGTGTGCTGGCCATTTCAAATATCAGCCTCTTCTCCCTGTCGGAGAAGCTGTGTGAATCCCTGTTTTGGTATGTGTATCGGATCATGATTGCTTTAATCAAAATCGGAGAACCTCTGCTGCGCTGCCGCCTGTTCCCCAGCCTCCACTTTCACCGCAGCATCGTGAATCTGTTGATTCATAAACGTGTCGAGCTTCTTCGGAAACTCCGGATCCGCCTCGATCATCTTCGCTACCATCGCATCCTGTTTCTTCAGTGCATCTTCCAAAACACCGATGAGCTTGTCGAGCGCTGCTGCCGGTGCGCGCATGGCACCCTGCAGAATTTTTTGCGACTCTGCCCACGGCAAAAAATACAATTTGTCGACCAGTGTCTGTATGCGTTTTTGTTTATCCATAAATCCGTAGAGTATACCAAATTTTTCTCATATGCACAATGCCATTGCCGGCAAATGCCTCTGTTAAAGCAAAAACACCTCGTTGCCCTCGCTACCCTCGTTGCCCTCGCAGACCTACGCCTTCTTCCTCTCCATCGCCCCCACCTGCTTCGTCAGCTCCCCAATCCAGTGCACAGCTTTTGCTCCTGCCTTTGGTTGCAGCTGATCGAAGTAAATACGCAGTGTGGATCCGCTGATGCGCCATTGGGAGTTCACCGAGAGAATCTGCATGATCTCCTTCGCTGTCACCGACGGGTGCAACGTCAGGACAATTTCATCGCGGGCATTCTGCGAAGCCTGCGGGGCAGAATCAGTTTTAATGCGCTGCACGCCGGCCCTGCGGCATGCGATCTTCAGTTTCAGGACGGCGAAAAGATTTTCCACAGGTTCCGGAGCCTTACCGTATTCATCGGTGAGATCGTCCGCGAATTCTTTCAGGATGGTCTCATCCTCGCTTCCTGCGAGCTTCTGGTACACGGAAATCCTTTCCTGCTCATCGGTGACGTAGTAGCTCGGAAGCAGTGCCTGAACGGGTAACAGAATTTCGACATTGATCTCCTCCTCTGCTTCGCCCTTGCGACCGGCCTTCAGGTCTTCGACCGCCGCCTTGAGCATGCGGAGGTAGTGAGACACGCCGACGGTCTGCATGGTACCGCTCTGGGACGCGCCGAGAATTTCTCCCGCTCCGCGGATCTCCAGATCGCGCATGGCAACCTGGAAGCCGCTGCCGAGCTCGCAGGCTTCGACGATCGCGCGGAGACGCTTGCGCGCGTCATCCTTGAGTTTTTGGCCATGGTAGAGGAAATACGCGTATGCCTGTATTTTGCTGCGTCCGACGCGTCCGCGCAGCTGGTAGAGCTGCGAGAGACCGAAGCACTCCGCGGCATTCACCACTAGCGTGTTCGCGCGGGGGAGGTCGATACCGTTCTCGATGATGGTCGAGCTGACGAGAACGTCATACTTGCCATTCTTAAAGTCCACAATACGCTCTTCGAGCTTCTCGGGACTCAATTGGCCATGACCGACGACGAACGTCGCCTTGGGGCAGAGTTCACGAAGCTTGTCGGCGAACGCATCGATCGTCTCGACGCGGTTGTGGAGTACGTACACCTGTCCGCCGCGCTGGACCTCTGTCTCGATGGCCTGCTTGATCAGCGCGTCGGAGTACTTGCGCACTTCGGTGATGATCGGGAGCCTTCCGGGCGGCGGCGTGGTGATGGTGGAGATATCCCGGAGCTTATGCAGACCCAGATTGAGCGTGCGGGGAATCGGCGTCGCCGTGAGTGTGAGGATGTCGACGTTCGCGCGCATCTCCTTGAACCGTTCTTTCTGCTTCACGCCGAAGCGCTGCTCTTCGTCTACGATCACGAGACCGAGCTTCAGGAAACTCACATCCTCCTGCAGTAAACGGTGGGTTCCGATGACGATATCGATGTCGCCTTTGCGTAGTTTCTCCAAAGTCTGCTTCTGCTCTTTGGCGCTGCGGAAGCGGCTCATCATATCGATCTTCACCGGGAAGCCCTCCATGCGTTTCATGAAGTTCTCATAGTGCTGTGAGGCGAGAATGGTAATCGGCGAGACAACGGCCACCTGCTTGCCGTCACGGACCGCCTTGAAGGCGGCACGCATCGCGACTTCCGTTTTTCCGAATCCAACATCTCCGCAGACGAGACGATCCATCGGATGCTCGTCTTCCATGTCGTTGCGGATGTCCTCGATCGCCTTCGTCTGTCCGGGCGTCTCCTGGTACGGGAATGCCTCCGCGAATTTCTTCGTCATGTCATCGTCCGTTGGATACGCGTGACCCTTCGCCTTGGCGCGCTTGGCGTAGAGATCGAGGAGTTCCCTTGCGATCTTCTGGGTCTCCTCCTGCATCTTCGCCGATACCTTCTTCCAGTCGTTGGTCCCGAGCCGTGTCAGGTGCGGCTCATTTCCCTCTTCGTACACGAATTTGCTCAATTTATCGGCCTGATCAACCGGCACGAAGAGTTTGTCGCCTTCGGCGTAGGTCAGCTCCAGATACTCCCTCGGTGTCGCATCCACCTCTTTCTGCGTCATCCCCTCGAAGTGCCCGATGCCATGCTCCATATGCACCACATAGTCGCCCGGCACCAGCGACGTGATGAAGTCCAGCGCGAGCTTCTGCACACTGCGCTGCTTTCCCGCCTTCTTGAGGGAGAAGATTTCACGGTCGGTGAGGAGCGCGCACTGCAGGTCGGGATTCTGGAGTGAGTGCGGCAGGAGATCGTCCGGTCCGGCTGGAACTAAGGTGATACTTCCTTTCCGGCGCTCATGCTTCACGGTGTAGGGAATGTGCTCCTCCTCGCAGATGCTGGAGAGCTCTTCGATGCGCTTGCTGACGACAACCAATGTCCAGTCCTGCTGAAGCTTGTCGCGCACGTCATTCAGGAAGTCGGTCAGAGTGTAGAACTTCAGAACCGAGAGGTAGCGCAAGTGCACATGGTGCTCATCGCCCTCGGGAAAGGCTGTGAAGCGCGTAAATGTCGTACTGAGAGACGGCTCCAGGTCATCTTGATCATCGATGATGAGGAGGTGCTTCGCCGGAAATTGGTCTTTGAGGGAAAGCGTCCGCTCATAGACCACCGGGAACAACTCGACAGCATCCCCGTGCTCGCGCATCACCGTCAGATCTTCTGCACTGATGCTCTTGATCGACCCGACTGTGTCGAAATCAAAGGAAATCCGATACGGGTGAGGTGATTGGATAGGGAACACATCGAAGACGTCGCCATTACGGCGATATTCTCCGGGGTGCAGATACAAATCCTCACCATGCATGTATCCCAGATCGATCATCTTTTCGACCATCGATGTAAACGGAAGATTTTGCCCCTTCTCTATGCTCATCGCCCGCTCGATCAGCTCTGCACAGGATGGGAAAGGAGCGTCCCAGACGGCGCGTGAACAGATGAATGTCGTATGCGGACTACCTTCTCCTCCGCGCATGAAAGCCAAAAAACGCTGCATGGCGTCCGGGAGCACCTCTCCATTTTCATTCTCGACGGGATGCAGCACCTCCACCGTTCGTCCGAAGAAGGTCAGCCAGTGTCCGAGCGCCTCGCACTGGTTGTCATTCTCCGTAACGATGAGCGACGACACATCGTGATGACTGAGAATTGTCGCACTCAACATAGCCTTCGCTGTTTCATTGGCCGCGCCGGATAGCACAAGACGCCGCTTCTTTTTAAGCAGATCGACGATATCCCGGTGAGTGTCCTTTCCAATGAGGAGCTGCGGCTCCATGATTGAATTGTTAACTGTTAATTCTTTTCATTCGCTATAGAAACAAACACAAGCCGATTTTTGAAGAACTAACAGCTAACAACAGACAGCTATAAATCTATTCCTCCTGAATCCGAAGCGGCATAATGAGATGCAGCAGGTTTTTATCGGACGGGAGGCGGAACACCGCCGGATGCATACTGTCGGTCAGGTGAACCTCCGTCACATCATCATTCACATGCCCGAGAAAATCAAGAAGGTAGGAGGAACTCAGGGCTATTTTGTTGTCATCCCCCGTCATTTCAATATCGAGGGTGGCTTCATCCCGGCCGGCCTGCGTGTGCGGCGTAGAGATGTGAAGGGTGTTGTTACTCTTGCGAACTGTCCAGGTGAGATTGTTGTTCGTTTCACGTGCGAAGTAATGCATGCGCTTTGCGATGGTGATCAAATCCGACGTCTTCACAGCAACTTTCGTCTTGGTTTCCTGTGGAATGATCTGCTTGTAATCCGGGAATTTCCCTTCAATGAGGCGGGAGAGTAATTGTGTCTGTCCGATGCGGATCTCGATTTGTTGGGTGCTTAATGCAATATTCACCTCAGGAACTTCATGGGCTTCACCCTTCCCACGCTTCTCCCCCTTCGACGAAGCGAGAATACTGCGCAACTCCTCGAGAACCTTCGCCGGAACAATGCAGGAAATATTCCCCTCACCCCCCTTACTCGGAATCTGATACTCAGAGAGACGATAGCTGTCTGTTGCCACGAGAATGAGATGATCTTTTTCACTACGAATGTACACACCTGCGAGAACTGGCCGGAGTGTTGTTTTCGCTGAAGCGAAGGTTACGAGATGAAGAGCGTCGAGAAGTGGGGCTGTTTGAATGGAAAATTTTGTTTCCTTCTCAATGTGGGAAATAGTGGGATACTCTGAAGCTGCTTCACCCGAAATCATGGTTTTTGCGTGTGGTGAAGAGCATTTCAACTGTGTCCCTTCGTGGGTTTCCAAAAGCACCTGATCATCAGAATTGTATTGGGCAAAGTTTAAAATAGCCCGTGATGGCACAGTGATAGATCCTTCATTCTCAATATCAACATTGAAACTGGTGATGATACTCAACTCAAGATCTGTCGCACTCACAGTGCATTTTTTTCCTTCAGCCACTATGAGAATATTTCCCAAAATCGGAAGTGCTTGCTGATTGGAAATCGCGCGACTCACAAGGGTGAGTGCCTGAAGTAAATCCTGTGTTTTACACAAAAACTTCATAACGTCTCTATAGATAGGATAAAGATAGTAATTAAATATAGCAGAAGTAGTAAGGTATTTTCGTACATTTTCTCTTGGGGTCTAATCTGGGGAACAACCGGGGATGTGTGTGGAGAAGAGGGAAAAAGAATGGTTGATGTGGCGAATGGCTATAAAAGTATCCACAGGATGACTGTGGGGGAAATGTGGAAAACCCGTGGAAAGGTGTACATGGATTTGGGTGAGGGGCTGAAAGACTATTTATTGGCTTTAATAAGCTAAAAAGCCAAAAACTATGTGGGAAAACACCCCGGGGGTGTGGTGAGGGGGCATTCCCCCTTTCCACACGCTCTGTGGATAACTTTTGTGATCAAACTTGGAGGGAAATGGATGGTTGCCCCTCCTGAAAACCAGAAGATCGACACACGAAAAGCGCACTATAATTTTTTTCGAATCTCTCTCCGCTCCTCTGTCTGCGGCACAGGCCGCGTGTTTTCCCGCACTTCCTGCGTTCCGTTTTTGACAACGACAAATCTGTTATCCATGAGGTCTTCCGCTATGAGCGCACTGCTACCCACAAGACACCCACGTCCGATTTTTATGCCGGGATTGATGCTGACATGAATCCCGATGCGGCAGTCATCACCGATGACACAACCGAACTTCGGAAGGTGTGTCTCGACCTGTTCGCCGTTGACCGCCGACCGCACGTGCGCCTCATCGAGACGGAAGTTTGCGGTCAATGTTCCTCCGCCAATGGAAACATTGCGGCCGATGACACTGTCGCCGATGTAATTCATATGTGTCCACACATGGGATTTCAGAACAGAACCCTTCACTTCGGTGGAGAAGCCCACCACACAATCATCACCAATGGAGGAATTCCGGACCAGTGCGTTGTTGGCCACGATACTGCGTTTTCCGATGTATGCGGGCCCCCGCACGGTCGCGTGCGGGTACACCTTTGCGCCTTCGTCGAGGACGACGTTTCCCTCTATGACTGCCGTCGGGTGAATGATTGCGGTTGGGTGGATATTCGGTGCGGTGATTTCACCGAGGAGAAGTTCCGTGAGAGGGAGGAGATGCCACGGGTATTTCACAGCCTGCCACACGCTTTCGTAGGTGATGGCGCGGTAGTCGAGTGCGGGGAAGAGAGCCTCCAGAGCTTGTTCATATGCGCCGTCTGCAGGTCCGTTGATTGCCGTGAGTGCGGAAAGGAGTTGTTTCGGGTTCCGGTGAACGTGCGCGACGATCGTAACGAGGTCACTCGGTTCGTTTCCTGCGCCGGGCTTCTCGATGATCGCGGTGATGCGCTCCCCCTTCGTTTTGAGGTAGCCGCCCGGGAAGTATGTCGTCACGCGTTTGCCGAGCAGCGCGCCGTCACCGCCGGACTGGAGCAGGAGGCGGTAACCGGAGGGATCGATGACATCATTGCCGCTGACGAGCATCAACGGTTCTGTGGTGCCGTGCTTCTCGAGAATACTCAGGACTGCACCACGCATTCCGAGAGTGAGGTCTTTCTGTTCGATCGCCGGGATACTTCCGGCGACGGATCTCGCCTCCTCAAGGTTGTGTGCGCCACCGACGAGGGTGATGTCGTTGATGCCCGCAGACCGGAGTCTGTCGATCTGATGCTCGAGGAGCGTTCTACCGCACACCGGAAATAACGTTTTCTCCGTCAGAGGCCAGAACCTCTGTGAGCGGCCAGC
>VGKZ01000018.1 GCA_016866815.1 Candidatus Peregrinibacteria bacterium
CCGTATCACGCACTAAACTATGTCGACGCTTGTCACCACCAAAGAGCTCAGGGCCATGCAGAGCGACGATCTCCGGAAGGAGATTGAGGCGCAGCAGATCATTGTTGTGCAACTCCGGATGGGTCTGCAGATGGGCAAGGACAAAGACAGCGCCAGGTACCTGCGCGAGAAGCGTCAGCTGGCGAGAATGAAGACAATCCTCTCACACTCCCCCAATAAGTCATGAGAACAAAGAAGGGCGTCATCACCTCCACCAAAATGACAGGCACCGTCGCGGTGACCGTCCACAGTCTTGCGTTTCACCCTGTGTACAAGAAGAGTTTCCGCAGGAGCAAGAAATTCCTCTGTGACAGCAATGGACTGGATCTCTACCTCGGTGACGAAGTCGTCTTTCAGGAGTGTCGTCCGCTCAGCAAGCGCAAGTGTTTCAAGGTGACGGAAATTCTGAAGGCAGCCCCGAGAGTTTCCGAAGTGAAGGAGGACGAGGCGGTCGAGAAGGTGATCCACCGTGAGAAGAACAAAACCGTGAACGCCAAGCAGGCAGCATCTTCATCCTCCGCATCATGATTCAGGTTCAGACCATGCTCACAGTGGCAGATAACACAGGTGCTAAGAGCGCCATGTGCATCAAGGTGCTCGGCGGAAGCCGTCGCCGCTACGCAGGCATTGGCGACACCGTGATCATCGCGGTGAAGGAAGCCGCCCCGCGCGGCACAGTGAAGAAGAAAGCCGTGGAGCATGCCGTTATCGTCCGCACGCGAAAACTCACACGCCGCAAGGATGGCAGCGGTATCCGCTTCGATGACAATGCATGTGTGATCGTAGGAGGGGATGGTCTGCCGAAGGGCACACGTGTCTTCGGACCGGTGGCGAGAGAACTGCGTGCTAGAGGATTCCAGAAGATCATCTCCCTTGCTCCCGACGTTCTATGAAAATCCGCAGAGGCGACACTGTCGTCGTCATCACCGGCAAGGACAAAGGAAAGAAGGGCCAGGTGCTCAAAGTCCTCCATGAGAAGAACCGCGTCGTGGTCGGAGACGTGAACATGCGTACGCGTCACCGGAGGAAGACGGCAAATCAAGCCGGCGAAATCATCAAGTACGAAGCATCCATCCATGCGAGCAATGTTGCGCTTCTCGATCCCAAGAGCGGAAAGCCGACACGCATCGGATCGAAGGTCGATGAAAAGACGGGACGGAAGTTCCGTATTGCGAAGAAGAGCGGCGAGGAGATCGTCAAAGGAAAGATCGCAGAGAAGGAGGTGAGGAAGGCTCCGCCGAAGGCGCAGACTGCTGCACCGGAAGCAGCCGTGCAGAGTAAAGGAAAATCGCAGCCGTTCTGGAAGAAGATGGGCTTCGGTGCCGAGGCACTCAAGGAGCAGGCCGAGGTGGATGGCTCGTCGCACATGCAGGAGGATCACAGCGTTCCCGACCAGGCTCAGCGTGAGTCGTCGCGTTCCCACTCCCGTGGATCATAATGGCATACACCACGCTCCATGACCGGCTCCGCGGACCGATTGCGAAAGCTCTCCAGAAAGAGCTCAACCGCGAGAATATTTTCGCATTGCCACGCCTGAAGAAGGTGACGGTCAACGTCGGTATCAACAAGACCAAGATGGACAGCAAGGAGACCCATGAATACGTGCAGCAGTGTCTGATGAAGATCACGGGTCGCAAGCCCGTCTTCACGAAGACCCGCAAAGCCATCAGCAACTTCAAGACCCGCAAAGGTCTTGTCGTCGGGTGCATGGTGACGCTGCGCGGTCGTGCGATGGAGGAGTTCCTCGACAGGCTTCTCAGCTACGGTCTCCCCCGCATCCGCGACTTCCGCGGTCTCCCGTCGAAGCTCGACGGCCAGGGCAACTACAGCATCGGACTCCGTGACCACTCCATTTTCCCGGAGGTACCGCCCCCCGATGCCAAGCAGATCTTCGGCATGCAGGTGGTGATCACGACGACGGCGGACAACGACAAAGACGCACTCGCACTGCTGAAGGAGATGGGTATGCCGTTCCGCAAGGCCGAAAAGAAAGCCGCTAAAAACGCCTCAAACGCTTAATTCTTCATCCGCATTTCTTTATTCTGATTCCATGGCTCGAAAAGCTCTCACCAACAAGCAGCGCGATCAACTCGCACAGTACCTCAGTGATAAAGCTGCAGGCAGGAAGCCGAAATTTCCAACACGTGTCTACAACCGGTGCAAGCTGTGCGGACGCCGTCACGGGTTCATGCGTTTCTTCGGTATCTGCCGTATCTGTTTCCGCGAACTTGCCGTCACGGGCCAGATTCCCGGTGTCACCAAATCCTCCTGGTAATCATGCTTCGATTCCTCTCAGCATAAATGACGTACGTTACTGACCCCATCGGCGACCTCCTCACCCGGATGCGCAATGCCCAGAAGGCAGGCCGTGCGTCATGCACTGTTCCCATGAGCAGGCTCCGCATGGAGCTTCTCAATGTCTTCAAGCGCGAGGGCTGGATTGCTGCGGTGGAGACAACCGGTGAAGCGCCCAAACTGAAGATAGAAGTGACGTTCGTCCCGGAGAAGACGCTGACGCTCAAGCGCGTGAGCAAGCCCGGTCGCAGGACGTACGTTTCTGTCGGAGAGCTCAAAAATCCCGTTCTTCATGGCTTCGGTATGGCCGTTCTCACCACGAGCAAGGGCATCCTCACGGATGCGCAGGCCCGCAAGGAGAATGTCGGAGGTGAATTACTCTGCACTATTTCCTGATATGTCACGCATCGGAAAAAAACCAGTGGCTATTCCCTCGGGCGTCACCGTCACGGTGAGCGGCCGAAAGGTGACCGTGAAGGGCGCGAAGGGGGAGCTTTCCTACGAATTCCTTCCGGAGGTGAACGTCACGGTCGAAGGCAGCACCGTCGTCGTAACACGCAAAGACGATACTATTGCTTCATTGTGTCGCCATGGCCTGACGCGTCAGCTGATCGCAAACATGACGATCGGCGTATCGAAAGGATACGAGAAGCAGCTCGAGATTATCGGTGTTGGTTACAAGGCGCAGATTAAGGGCAAGATACTCGTGTTGAACCTCGGACACTCGCATCCCATCGATTACAAGATTCCCGAGGGCATCGAAATTGCTCAGGACGAGAAGAACAAGAACATGTTGTTCATCCGTGGCGCGAACAAGGAACTTGTCGGGCAGGTCGCTGCCGATATCCGTAACTTCCGACCGCCGGAGCCGTACAAGGGCAAGGGCGTGAAGTACATCGACGAGGTCATTATCCGTAAGCCCGGTAAGGCCGCAGCAGGCGCCACGGGCGCAGCGTAATCCATCTTTCTCATGCGTCTCACCAAGTCACTCCACAGGCTCCGCAGGAAGAAGAAGATCCGTTCCAAGGTGAACGGCTCGTCCGATCGCCCGCGTCTCTCCGTGTTCCGCAGCAATCTCCAGATCACTGCGCAGATCATTGACGATAGCGCGGGAAAGACGCTCGTGTTCGCGAGTACGAAGGAGCTCAAGAGCAAGCCAACGATGGATGGTGCCAAGAAACTCGGAGTTGCACTGGCCAAGAAGGCGAAGGAGAAGAAGATTGATTCTGTTGTCTTCGATCGCAATGCCTACAAG
The DNA here is from genome assembly GCA_016866815.1 of Candidatus Peregrinibacteria bacterium. GTDB lineage: Bacteria > Patescibacteriota > Gracilibacteria > Peribacterales > Peribacteraceae > VGKZ01. Next base: position 3,590 of record VGKZ01000018.1, read on the forward strand.
TACCATGGTCGCGTGAAGGCATTGGCAGATGCTGCGAGAGAAGGAGGATTGCAGTTTTAATGTTCAGTTATCATTTATCATTTATCAAATAACATGGCTAAAACTACCCGCCCAGACCGCAAGAAGAACGCCCGCAAGGCACGTGAACCCTCGGAGTTCGAGGAGACAACGCTGTCCGTGGATCGAGTCACGCGTGTTGTGGCCGGTGGACGCCGCATGCGTTTCCGTGCTGTCGTTGTTGTCGGTGATAAGAAGGGGCGTGTGGGACTTGGAACGGGTAAGGCCAACGAAGTGCAGGCTGCAGTGCAGAAGGCAGCATCAGCAGCGAAGCGCGCCATGATCCGCGTACCGCTCCGCGACGGGACCATCCCACATCAGATCGACCACAAGTTTAAGGCTGCGAAAATCCGCCTGATGCCTGCCTTTGAAGGAACGGGAATCAAGGCTGGAGGCGCTCTGCGCGTTATTCTCGATCACGCCGGTGTGAAGAATGTCTTAAGTAAGCGCTTTGGAAGCAACAACAAGCTCGTGAATGCCCAGTGCGTCATGCAGGCTCTCGATCTCCTCAAAGGAGATCGTTCCGCTCCTGTGGAGTCGAAGAAGCAGGAGGTGTCCGCGGAAGAGAATGAACTGCCGGAGAATCTGAAGGTGAAGGAGATCAGCCGGAGTGACATCGACCAGGAGGGGAATTTACGGGGTTAGGTGTGTGGGTGGAGTAGGATGGTGGGATGCGGGATTCGTGATTCGTGATTCGTGATTCGTGATTCGTGATTCGGGATTCGTGATTCGTGATTCGCCTGCCCTGAGCTTGTCGAAGGGTGATTCGGGATTCGAATCAGGGGTAACGGAAGATCATTGTGTACATCAGGGTATTCCGGAGATGTATACTTCTGCTATGCGTACTGCTCTCCTCGTCATCGCACAGAATGGCTTTCAGGATAAAGAATACGCGGGGACGCGGGTGAGTTTGGAGTCTGCAGGATTTCAGATAGTCATTGCCAGCAAGGAAAAAGGCCCGTGTTCGGGAAAGTTTGGCGGTACGGTGATGGCGGACATCGCGATGCGGGATGTGGTTCTGAGGGAATACGACCGTATTGCGTTCATCGGCGGTCCCGGTGCGGCAGCGTATGCGAGCGATGGGGATGCCCTGAAGCTGGCAGTGGAGGCGTACAGAACGGAGATGCCGCTCGGGGCCATTTGCATCGCACCGACGATTTTGGCGAAAGCGGGAGTGCTGGAAGGCAAACGTGCCACGGTCTGGAATGAAGACGGCGAGCAGTCCGAAGTACTGGCAGAGCGGGGAGCGGAATACACCGGAGAAGATGTCACAGTCGATGGCACCGTGGTCACGGCAAACGGACCCGATGCTGCGGAGGAGTTCGGGAGGACGTTGGCGGCATTGTGAAGTCTGCGAAGTCTGCGAGGGCAGCGAGGCCTGCCTGCCGGCAGGCAGGTCTGCGAGGGCTGAGGATATTCTACCGAAACTGCACGCGCCCGAATTCCTGCACCCAGAAATCTCCGAAGAGTCCGATGCCGATTTCGGCGAATTCCGGCCGCAGGATGTTCTCGCGGTGACGGGGGGAGTTCATCCAGTCCTCGATGACCTGTTCGACCGAGAGCTGTCCCTTTGCGAGGTTTTCCCCCAGGGCGAAATCCGGCTCGCAGGAGCAGGACGATGTCCCGGCCACGAGGGAGTTCGGACTCGTTTCATCCGCAGTGAAGGCGAAGGCGAATTGCGTCGCGCACTCGCACCCGCCTGCTGGCGCATTCAGATATCCCGCAGTCCGTATCCTATCCACGTAGCTTAGTCCTTCGGGCGAAAAGTGGCTGAAGTACCCCCGTTCCTGCATATCCTTCGCATGATCCTGTGCGGCTTTTTCGAGGTAGAAGTTGGAGGTGAGGGGGGAGAGTTTGAACTTCGCACGGTGCTCGTTTACGCGCTTGATGATGTCATTGCGTGTGGTATCGCCGAGGTTCGTTCGTGACTGCAGGATTTTGAGCATGGCGGCTTTCACGGTCTTCGGCGTTGTCAGTGTGGCGTAGGAGAATACCTCCTTCGTCGCTCGATGGAGAGAGAGCGCGACGCTGTCGAGCGTCTGCCCCTGCTGTTTCAGGACCCCTGTGGGGAGAGCCGGAAGGAATCCGCCCGGGGGTGCCAGTTGCGGTTCTGCGCGGAGCAGCGTGACAATTGCTCGTGTGACTTCAGCGTGACTGACACGGAGATCCGGACGAAGCTGTTCGGGTGTTCTGCCGGTTTCCAGCAGGCCGTATTTTTCAGCGAGTCCTGCGTACGTCGCGTAGGGTGAATCGCCGCTCACATCGGTGTAGGTGTATGCGATGCCCGACGTCAGACCGAAACCCTTTGTCAGCATCTTGAGAAATTCCCCGCGTGTCACCGAGGCATGCGGACGCACGAGACCCGTACTCTTCTCCACGCTGATCATGCCGAGCGAGAGCGCCTTCACGACGTACGGAACGTACCATTCGCCGTCGATGACATCGGGGTACGCGCTGAATGTTTTTGCATTTTTGTCGATCTCTGCCCCGGCGCTCTTGAGGATCATCATGACGGCCTCTCCCCTGTGGACGAAGGTGACGGGGGGTGTTTGGGCAGCGGCGAAGGGGGCTCTTGCGAGGAGTCCGAGCATGACCCCGGCGATGGCGATGCGTAGCACAGGCATCCGTTTATTATAGCGTAAATCGCTTATTTATGCCAGATTATGCACTGCACAAGAGAGGATGGTGCATACGGGAAACCGCGGAAATGTTCCAAAAAGCTCCCAACCCTGTTTTACAGCCAAAATACCCAAGATTCCCTTGAGAAGACGCCTTTCAGCACGTACCATGCCCCGGCATATGTTTCTCCATACGCTCAAACCGGCCAGAGGCTCCAAAAAGAGCCGTATGCGCGTTGCCCGTGGCAATAGCAGCAATGGCGGTACCACGGCGGGTCGCGGTACCAAAGGTCAGCAGGCGAGGGCTGGCAAAGGACGCCGCTTCGGTTTTGAAGGAGGACAGAGTCCGCTCATCCGCCGCCAACCCAAGCTCGGAGGATTTTTGCCTCCGCGCAGTTTCACCTACGAGGTGGTGAATCTCGATGCTCTCGAGAAACTTCCCGCAGGGTCCTACGGTATCGCGGAACTGAAGATCCATCAGCTCGTACGGACGAACAGCCCGGTCAAGGTTTTGGGCAGGGGAGGCGTTACCAAGAAGTATGCGTTATCCGTTCATGCAGTGTCCGCCAGCGCGAAGGCTGCCATCGAAAAAGCAGGAGGGACGGTGACGCTCGTGAAATAGCATGAAGTTTGCGATGTCTGCAAGGTTTACGATGTCCAATGGTAGATTCTAACATGGCAATCGTCGAAGACCTTGCGAACCCCATGTACACCATTCTCATCAGTTGCTCTGCATTCTAAGTTCGTCATACTACTTCCGATGTTCACCTATCTCCGTCAGCTCTGGCATTCCGAAGAACTCCGCAAGAGGATTCTGACGACGGTCGGTCTCTTACTCGTGTTCCGTGTCGTCGCGCACATCGCCGTTCCCGGTTCCGACCCCTTCGCCCTGAGTTCATTCCTGGAGTCCCGATCGGGCGGAGGAGTCATCGGCGTGTTTGCCGCTCTCACCGGCGGAGCCATCGACAACTTCTCTGTGGTGATGCTCGGTCTCTCGCCGTACATCAATGCCTCCATTATCGTTCAGCTCAGCACGGTGATCTTCCCCCAGCTTGAAGCGATATCGAAGGAGGGTGCGCAGGGGCAGCAGCAACTCAACCGCTACACGCGCTACCTCACGGTGCCGCTCGCGTTCATCCAGAGCTACGGCTTCCTCGTTCTTCTCGGTCGGGGTGGCGTGCAAATCGTCGATCTCACGTTCCCCGCTGTTCTCTACCCGATGCTCTACGTCACCGCCGGCTCCCTCTTCCTCATGTGGCTCGGCGAGCTGGTCACAGAGAAGGGGATCGGTAACGGTATCTCGCTCATCATCTTCATCGGTATCGTCTCCGGCATGCCGACGACGATCAGCTCCATGTTCCTTGCCGGACAGGGCAAGCAGGCGGCATTCTTTCTCTTCTCCATCGTATCTTTGGCCATGCTCGTTGCCATCGTCCTCTTCACAGATGCGCACCGTGTCATCCCCCTCACCTATGCGAACCAGGGTGCTGGCAGGGGCGTGCAGGGCAATATCCCCATTCGCCTGAATCAGGCAGGCATGATCCCGATCATCTTTGCGATTTCCCTCATCACGCTGCCGGCGATCATCGCGCAGTTCCTCAGTACGGCGAAGCGCCCGATCCTGCAGGAGGTCGCCGCGTTCATCAACGTACACATCAACCCCAGTAATCCCACGATTGCCTACATCATTCTCTACTTCCTGCTCGTCATCGGCTTCACCTATTTCTATGTGTCCGTGACGTTCAAGCCGGAAGAAGTGGCAGAGAATATCCAGAAGCGCGGCGGCTTCGTGCCAGGCGTTCGTCCGGGAAAGCAGACGGCGGAGCTCCTCGCGCGCGTCAGTAACCGCATGAATCTCTGGGGTGGCATCTTCCTCGGCATCGTCGCCATCGTCCCGCTCATCTTCACGAAGTACTCCACGCTCGCGTCACAGGATCTCCTCATCTCCGGTTCCGGAATGATCATCGTTGTCGGTGTGGTCATGGAACTCATCCGCCAGATCAACGCGCAGCTGCTGGCGCATGATTATGAGAAATTGGTGTAGGAGATATGGTACGTAAGGTAGGTAAAGTAGGTAAAGTAGGTAAGGTAGGTAAAGTAGGTAAGGTAGGTAAAGTAGGTAAAGTAGGTAAGGTAGGTAAAGTAGGTAAAGTAGGTAAAGTAGGTAAGGTAGGTAGGTAAGGGAGGTCCGTAGAGTTATGTGCAGGATTCGATAAGTTTGTGAATGAGAAAGCCCAGACGATTGATATGATCAAGAAGTATTTTGTATGTTGGGATATCTATGTACCCTAAGTCCTTTGCCAGCTCGGCAAAACTGTCGACTTCCGCATTCGAAGCATACGATCGTTCGTAATAGGATTTTCGATGAGGTGCAGTACTCATACGTGAACCTTCTGCAATTTGTGCTTTCGTAGAACTTGATGCCCGACGAAGTTGGCTTGTCAGTCCATACATTTCATTCTTGGGGAAGTTGGCAGTAATGCGATACATGAAAACAGTGAGTGCGTGTGCTTCGCGCCACGCAATTAATTTCCGGAATCCCCGGTCATACATTTGCAGAGTCATGTGTACGAATGTACACCAAATTTCAAGTGTCCACAATACTTACTTTACTTACCATACCTACCTTACCTACCGTACCTTCCAATGGATCTCGTTCTCTTTGGCATCCAAGGCTCCGGGAAGGGAACGCAGGCAAAGCGCCTCGCGGCGGAATTTGGGTATGACATTTTCGAGGCGGGCGGCGAACTCCGGAAGATGGCTGCCGGACCGACGGATCTCGGGAAGACTGTGAAGAGCTACATCGACGAAGGTCACCTGGTGCCGTTTGCGATCATCATGAAGGTGGTGGAAGAGGCGATTGCCGCACGGAAGAAAGACCAGAAGATCCTCTTCGACGGCATTCCCAGAGACAGCGACCAGCGCCACGCATTCGATGCCATTATGCAGCGCCAGGGAAGGGATTTCCGGTGCATCCAGATTCTTTTGGATATCGATGAAGCAATGGAGCGCATTGCCGGACGTGCACAATCGGAGGGACGCGCCGACGATGCGGATAGGGAGAAAGTCCGCCGCCGCATGGATCTCTTCCGGGAGAAAACGATGCCGGTTATCGAAGGGTATGTCACGCATGGCAAGGTGGCAAAGATTGACGGGAAAGGCGACTTGGATCAGGTGTACGAGAGAATTCGGGCGGCGGTATCTGGTTTTTAGTATCTGGTTTTTGGCTGCTGATGGATGTTCTTTGGTGCTTTTTATCAAAAAACCATAAACCATACACCAAAAACCGCTATTCTTTCTCAGTGTCCGGCTTTCAGATTTTTTCGGCCGAGGAAATCGAGGCTCTCCGTTATGCGGGGCAGGTCCTCCATGAATGCATCGATTACGTCGGCAAACTTGTAGTGCCCGGCATTACCACGCGCGAACTCGACCGTGCCGCAGAGGCGTTCATTCGCAAGCATGAAGGCGCGGAGCCGGCGTTCATGGGGTACCACGGTTACCCGGCGACACTCTGCACGTCCGTGAACGAAGAGTGCGTACACGGTATTCCCGGCGACCGTGTTCTGAAAGAAGGAGATATCATCGCGGTCGATTGCGGGGTGAAGTACAAGGGGCTGAATACGGATGCCTGCAAGAGTTTTCCGGTCGGCAATATTTCTCCGGAGGCCCATCGATTGTTCGATGTCACCATCGCTGCGCTGGATGCAGGGGTAGCCGCCGTCCGCAAAGGGGCACGTGTCGGCGATATCTCCGCCGCCGTGCAGAAGACGGTCGAGGGTGCGGGTTTTTCCGTCGTGTCCGCTCTCACCGGTCATGGCCTCGGGAAGACACTCCACCAGTTTCCGGATGTTCCGAATGTCGGCGAAGCGGGGACGGGCCCAGTGCTGCCGCTGCACACGCTCATCGCCATCGAGCCCATTACGTGCACAGGCAAAGACGGCATCGTCGATGGCAAGGATCTCTGGACGATCAAAACGCGTGACGGTTCTCTCTCGGCGCATTTTGAACACACGGTGCTCGTGACGGAAGAGGGGTGTGAGGTGATTGCGTGATTGAGGCCTGCCTGCTCCTCGAGTCTGAGCGACCTCGGAGTCGAAGACCGGCAGGCAGGCCTGCGAGGTTTGCGAGGTCTGCGAGGATTGCAACGTTACCTGCGAAATATATTTGCTATTGTCAGGTGCACGAAACTTCCGTGTGGTGTATAGGGCTTCTATTGCCTGAATACGCTAATAATTTTAGAGTGAGTGCAACGTGAGTCGCCATTCACTTGTTATCGGCCTTACCCTGTCTGCCATTCTTGTCGTTGTCGCTTTGCACATGCAACAAGGGCGACGCACTCTGACGGCATGTATAGCGATCGCTTTGCCCTGCACAGCGAATGCAGATTGTTGTACGGGTATTTGTTCGGCCGGCATGTGTAGCATGGGGGCTGTGTGCGGGAACAGAATCATCGAAGCGAATGAGCAGTGTGACGACGGTAATCAACAGCCCGACGATGGTTGCAGTGCAACCTGTCAGCAGGAGTCGGGGTGGCAATGCACGGTTGCGGGAAACGTCAGTACTTGCACGCGGCTCTGTGCATCCGCCCCCGCAACAATGTGTGCAACAGCTCTGGCCGGTTGTCCCGCAGGTCAAATCTGCAGGATCAGTGGCAATGGTTGTGTGTGCGGTCCACCCGGATCATGTGGCAACGGGACGAAAGAGGGATCTGAGCAGTGCGATGACGGCAACACAACGAGCGGTGATGGATGCTCTGCGGCGTGTGAGGATGAGACACCGCCATGCGGTGTAGTCTCATACTCTCCTATGCGGCGGTTCCTCGGTCAGATTTTTCCTTCACTGATTGCTGCGAATCCGATCTGCGCTCGTTGCTGTGTCACAAATCCAATCCGTTGTATTGAAATGGCATCGAATTCAAACCCGATATATACCTGTGAGACAACCAACCAGGGGCGCTACGCTGGGCCAGGGGGATGTCCTGGAACTGCACAGGCCAGGTTTGATTTATGCAAGCAGTACTGTGGAGACGGTGATGTTCTCGATTTTGGTTTGGATGGTATCGATGAAGACGGCGATGGAGATGATGAGGAATGTGATGACGATAACAATGCGAATTTCGATGGTTGTAGTGCATCTTGTAAAATTGAATGCAGAGCGGATGCAGATTGTCTAGGAGAGCCAACCTTCAACAATCCCGGTTGGAGCTGCCAGAGTGACGATTGCCAGTACTGCACTTGTCAGAGTTTCAAGTGCATTGGGGGAGTTCGCAGCGTTCCAGGACCAAATTGCAGTGGTATTTCCGGCGGTGCTGGAGGACCGGGTCCTATCGGTGGAGCAGCAGGTGGTCCCATAGGTGGTGCTACAGGAGGACCTGCAGGCGGTGGACCCGGAGGCCAGACAGGAACCAACGGCGGTACGGGTGGCGGCGGCTCAAGCACGGGAAATTCCAGCGGTGGGGCTTCAAGTGGTGGAAATTCCTCGCCCTGCCAAGCGAGTTCCACGACACCGGGACCGACGTTCGGCGGCGGCGGGGGCAATCCCTGTTCCAGTTCTGCGGGATCCTTCAGTAGTTGCATTAGTTGGACGACGTTCCTCCAGCTTCAGCAAGGGTGCCGGGACGGTTACGACTACTGCATGCTGTGCGCGGGTGGGACGATTCAATGCAACCCGAACGTGCAATATACAACGCAGGCCTGCAATGATGCGAATCAACAATGCTATGCGGCCATCAATGGTGTTCCTATTTGTCCGAGTTCGACTACGTCACGATCCGGAGCATCGACATCATCTTCCGCTTCATCCTGCCCGAGAGGGGAGGTGATGTGCGGCCCTCAGTCATTCGTAGTATGCATGTGCGGCACAACCATTTTTGACTTTAACTGTACGTCGAATCAGTGCACGAGGTGTCCTGAGTGCAGATCCTCATCCTCAAGCAGATCGAACAGTTCCGGCAGCAGCGGTGTCTCATCCAGTACCATCTTCGCCTTCAATTCCTCCGATGCATCCGACTCCTGTACGGATGATTCCCAGTGCTCTTCGGGATTGTGCGACAACGGCCGCTGTGCCAGTGAAGCACACACTGTCTGCAACCAGGATCTCTCCTGCACGATGATCGCAGGAGCAGGTCTGAACCAATGCGATCCGAAGTTCGGTTGCGGTGAGGATGTCCGCGCGGAATGCGATGGAAACTTCTGCCAGATCATGCCGGGACCGGGCGGACTCTTCTGCTCGAGCGATGACGATTGTGCGAATGTCTCTTCGCAACAATCACAGCCCCGTGGCTGCTCCTCCGATCTTGAGTGTTCCATCGGCGTCTGCCGCGACGGCAACTGTCTGCCCTGCAGAACGGATACCGAATGCATCGCGGGTTCGTGCAAGAACGGCCAGTGCGGCGGCCCCACGCTCGTTGCAGCCACTCCTGTCTGCGGTAACGGCATCCTCGATGGCACTGAAGAGTGCGATGACGGAAACCGCCGCGATGGTGACGGATGTTCTTCTCTGTGCTCCATCGAAGGAGTGAAAGCAGCAGCTCCCCGTTCTGTGTGCGGCAACGGCATCCGCGAAGAAGGGGAGGGATGCGACGCGGGAACCCAGAACAGCAATTCTCCCGGCGCAGTCTGCCGACCCAACTGCGCTCTCCCGCGCTGCGGTGATTCCATCCGCGATATCAACGAATCCTGCGATGACGGCAACACTATGGACAAGGACGGCTGTGACAGATATTGCAGAACCGAAACAAAAGTTCTTGCACAGTCTGAAGTGAATCAAGAAACCATAAACAAAAAACCAGAAACTTCCCAACAACCAAACAGCCAAACAGCCCAACAGCTCATCCAATTCCCCTACGCCCAATTCCCAACTCCCTACGCCCAATTCCCAACTCCCTACGCCCAATTCCCTACGCCCCAACCCTATCCCTACGCTTCTCTTCAGCCGCTGATTCAACAGGCACCACAGACGACGCAGTCCGGTCCTGCTGCAGTCGCGGCGATCGGAGCGGGTGCTGCTGCGGGGTGGAGCTGGATGAGGAGGAGGAAAAAATAAGTCCGTCTTCGCCCTTCGGGCTTCGCCGGGACATCGCGGCGTAGTCCGCTTCGCGGACGAAGCCGGATGGATGAGGAGGAGAAAGCGATAAAAGATTATTAGACAATATTTATTTAATTACGCAATGCTTTTTTATGAAATCTTAGGTTTTTCAGTACCAAATGCTTGAAGGACCACATTTTGCTCTGTAGGATTTTTCGGCTTGTAACCGAGCAGTGTTTGTGGCCAAGGATGTTATTGAACTCATAGGCATTGTCGAGGAATCGTTTCCCAATGCCACGTTCAAAGTCAAAATCCTCAGCCCTCAGGCAAAGGATCACTCGATCCTCTGCACACTCGCCGGTCGCATGCGCGTGAACCGTGTCCGCATTCTTCCCGGAGACCGGGTGAAGGTGGAGATGACGCCCTATGACCTCGAGAAGGGACGCATCTGCTACCGCTTCCGCTCCGATCAGAAGATTGACCTGGAAACGGGTCGTGCGATCTCTGCAGGATTCCCCACAGAAGGGGAAGAGCCCGCAGCGAACTGATTTCACCCCACCGCCTCACCTACCCATGAAAGTACGCGCTTCCGTCAAACCGATCAGTAAAGAAGACCGCCTGGTGATTCGCCGGAGCGGTGTCCGTATAAAGAAGGGCCGCATCCGCGGCGGAAAGAAAGTACGTCGCATCGTTTCCAGCATTCCCAAGCACAAACAGCGTCAGGGCTAGCATTACCTCACTTTCCGTCCGCCTATGCGGACGGTCCGCGCACACGATGTGCGCGGCTACGATCCTCCGATCTTCAACTCCCAACTTTTCACTCTCCACTCTCAATTCTCAACTTTTCACTCTCCACTCTCAATTCTCAACTTCCCATCATGCTCCGCATTGCAGGCGTCGTCCTCCCCGGCCAGAAGAGAATCGAAGTTGCCCTCACCTACATCAAGGGCATCGGTCGTCCGATGAGCAACAGGATTCTCACGGAATTGCGTATCGATCGCGATAAGAAGGCAGATGCACTCTCCGAGGATGAGTCCGGAAGACTCCGTTCACGCGTTGAGCGTGAGACGGTGGAAGGGGAATTGGGACGCAAAGTGTCCATGGACGTGAAGCGTCTGCAGGACATAGGCACGTGGCGCGGTATGCGTCACAGAAAGAAGCTTCCCGTTCGCGGACAGACCTCCCGCAGAAACGCCCGCACCAAGCGCGGTAAGAAGAAGACAGGTCTCTCCGGCCGCACCACGCTCACCAAGACGTAAACCATTTGTATTTGCATTCTCTTCTGTGATGTCCGACACCCCTGAAAAAGCAAAGGCAGACTCCAAGGCAGCAGAGACCGCAGAGGTCATCGAGCCCAAGGTCCGTAAGAAGAAGATCAAGAAAGCGGTCCCCAAGGCCCGCGTTTGCATCTTTGCCGGAGAGAACAACACCATTGTCACGTTCACCGATTTCGACGGCAACAAACTAGGAGGCAGCAGCAGCGGTACCTGCGGTTTCAAGGGGACGCGCAAATCCACTCCGTACGCAGCAAAAGTCGCTGCGGAAACCGCATCACAGAACGTCTCCGGTTTCGGTATCGAATCGGTGCAGGTGGAAATCCGGGGCCTCGGTCCCGGTCGTGAGCAGGCACTCCGTGGTTTGCAGGCTGCCGGTCTCAATCTCGACGCGATCATTG
>VGKZ01000019.1 GCA_016866815.1 Candidatus Peregrinibacteria bacterium
CAGTCTCCTGATGCTGCCGACACTCCTGATGGGGTACCCCTACGATGTACCGTATACGGTAAAAACCGCGCGCATCCTTGCGGAGACGGGCGTCATCACCGATACGAGTCTTCACATGCTCGTCACTATCATTGCCGCACTCCAGCCCTTCGCATGGAGCAATGTGAATGCGTGGATCGCATTGAGCATCGGGGCGTTTTCCTTGTCGCTCGCCCCGCTCTGGTGGTCCATTCGGATGCTCTTCGACAAACGTGTAGCATGGTACTCCACCATCGTCGTTTCCATGCTTCCGATCTCCTGGCTCATGGCGAACGCCATGAGCGGATATTGCTTCGCGCTACTGCCGCTTTTCCTGTCGTTCGGCGTCTTCATAAAATTCCGCGAGAAGCACCCGAACGTTGCCATACTGCTCTCTGCCATTTTTTTTGGCATGACACTTGGCATCCAGCATTCCTACCTCGCGTTTCTGCCATGGTACGTGATCGCGTATCTCTGGAACGAACGGAAACATCTCCTATCTGCAGTGATCCGAACCGGTCTTTTCTGCGTCACCGCATACTGCATCTTCCTGCTACCAATGGTTCCCGGGGCAATGCAATCCGGTCTCACTCCCTCGGAGCGCCTCACGCTGCTACTCTCGCCTATGGAGCAATCGACGCCGGGTGAGGGGCACCTGTATCCCGACGAGTTCATCTTCAATAACTACCGGGAGGAATACAACAAGGAAATGGAGGAGCAAATAAGCAATAGTTCATTCCTGAAGCGGCAGGAGAATCGTAATTACCGGATTATTTTCGGCACAGACAGCTTCAGTATTCTGGACCGGATCAGCACGAGCCTGTGGTTGGTGCTCAATAACATTCCACAGTACTTCGCGATGGATTTTATGGGAGGAGCATTTCTCTGGCTCTTCATAGTTCCGGGGATCGTCATTGCATGGCGAACGCGCAGAATGCTGGTGCTCCTGATCGCAGGCTTGATCCTGACAATGGAGTTTCTGCTGCGGTTCTACCTCCTCTTCACCAGCTCGCACATCGATAACTACATGTGGGTCATAGCGCTCTTTGCCGGCCTTGGTATGTCCGCTGTCGTCGAGGCACTGACGCGGTCGTGGAAACTGCGCCCAAAGCAGTCTGTTCTCCTGATCGCCTTCGTTGCCCTCACTGTTGGTTTCCAGCTCCTGCAGGCTGACCGCAAAGTACTGGCACACCGCTACTCCCGTTCCAGCACTCCAGAAATCTACGCTGCAACGGAAGCACTCAACGAGATTCCGTCCGACGCCGTCGTAGCAGCTCCACGCCGGCACGACCTCCTCATCCTCTCGCCGCACAGCTACGTCTCTGTGCACCCCGCCACGATGGATTTCCTTGCAAGACGGGGAAAGTTGGCCGAGCCGTTCACGAAGAATGGAGTCACGCATATTCTCGGCTACTCCGACGAGCAGGTAGCGATGATCACGAAGGCAGTGCCCAAGATTAAGGTCATCAAACTTTCAGAAACACGACCGCCGCTCTCCACGGTAGTGCGGTACATACTGAATACCATCCGCTAATAACTCATCGGTCGAGGAGACGAAGGTATGCGGCGCACTGTTTGTCGATGGAGAAGTTCCGCTCGACATGTTCGCGCGCGCTCCTGCCCATGCGTTCTGCAGTTGCAGTGTCCTGCAAGAGAGTGAGCAGTGCAGATGAAAATGCAGAGATATCTCTGGGATTCAGTGTGAATCCGGTCACACCATCAACAATGATTTCGGGTGCGCCGCCGGTAGATGTGGCAACGACCGGCTTTCCTTCCGCCATCGCTTCGATATTCATGAGATTGAAAGGATCGAAACACAGTGACGGCGTCGTCACGACCGTCGATGCGCTGTACGCGATACGCATGTCATCGTGGGAAAGCCATCCTGGACAGACAATGGACGAACGGTCGCCCGGCAGTACCTCCGCAATACGCGCCGTGTCGCCAACGATGAGAAGCTTCGCCTGCGGACACCGTTCCCTTACATGGCGGAACGCGGCAAGCAGGACACTGACACCTTTATCTTCACTCAGTCTGCCCCCGAAAAGAACAGTGGGGCCTGTCAGCCCGTGACGTTTGCGAAACGCAGCCGTCTCCTCCGGTGAGATGGGAGATTGCACCTCGGTGCCGTTGTGAATGACTGCAGCAACGTTGATACCGTTGATTGCCAGAAATTTGCGTTGCACCTCACTGATAGCCACTACCTTCGTCTGTGATTCATTAAGAATCCTCCTGATCACCATATTGCGTAGCGGCCAGTATTTGCGCCCAACGGAACTGAGATGCTCCCACCAATGCATGCGCATCGGACAGCCTTGCAGTGCCAGTCTTTCGAAGCGTTCTCCCGCAACCCGCCGGAAAGCCACGAGAAAGACATCGTGCGCGGTCAGCACGACACGATCTGTGTAATTTTTTGCGATGCGCACACTCTCGTACGTCAAATGTGCATGGACGTTATTTGCATGTACAGCATCGGGCTTTAGCGCAGCAAACACCTCCCCGAGCGCCGTACGCATAGCCGGACTGCCCAGACAGTGCCTGTGACGCTCTTTCATTGGATAGTGACTGAAGATACTCACTCTTCCCTCACTCCGAAGAATGGGGTCCAGTGCGGGATCCTGGTGGGTAGTCACGAGCGTGACACGGTGCCCGGCCCGCACATATCCCTGCTCCAAACGGGCAACAACGCTGGCTGCTCCACCCTGGGCGGCAGGAAGAGAATCGTCATTGAGAAGCACGATATGCATCGTAAGAGAGTGTATTCTTTTTTACGGTATTGTGGAGGAGTTTGCTATGCTCTCCCTATGCGAACGGAAGCCAAACCGCCATCGGCAACGGGTAAACTGTTCGTGCTGCTGCAAGGTATTCACATCCATCCGGTACACCTGCTCATCCCCGTCGGTTTCTCCATCCTTGCCGCCGTCTTCGAAGGCGCAGGCCTCGGACTGCTGGTGCCGATTCTCAACGGATTCCTGCAGAAGAGCCTGGCATTCGTGACCGATGCCCCCGTACTCGGGAATCTCTTCCACCTGCTTCCCGAATCCATCCTCAAGAATGACCGGCTGCTCTTCGGCATCATGCTGTCGTTGTTTGTCGCCGTATACATCCTCAAAAACATCCTGCGATTCTGCGCGATCACCAGCATGGGATACTTCGGTCAGCGCGTTCTGCACCATCTGCGTAAGACACTCTTTTCCCGCTATCTGAGCTTCGGCAAGCTGTACTTCGATACGTCGAACGTCGGACACCACAGCACCATCCTGCAGGAATTTTCCCAGCAGGCGATCAGTCCGTTTCTGCTGATCGATAAGCTGATCAATGCGATTTTCTCGCTCGTGGTCTATCTGATTGTTCTGCTGTGCATTTCCTGGAAACTGACACTGATCGCACTCCCCTTATTCGGACTGCTCCACCTTGCGATTAAAATCATGGTCACGCACATCAAGGAGCTTTCACGGTCGATCGCCAAACGTGGAAGTGAACTCGGCAAAAAATCCGTCGAGATTCTGTCCACGATTCCCCTGGTCAAATCCTATCGCACAGAACGCATGGAACAGCAACACTTCGCCGAAATCAGCGATGCAAAGTCCCGTCTCGATTTCCGTGTCAAAGTCCTGCAGAGCCTTATTCTCCCATTGCAGGAAATCATCACACTCATTGTCGCGACGGGAGTCTTCGTCGGGGCTTTGGTCATATTCGGGAGAGACCAGATCGCATCTGCCCCCGCGCTGCTCGTGTACTTTTATGTCGTGCTGAATGCATCGAGCAAATTCGGCACGGTATCCGGATACCGCGGAATCGTTGCCAATGCCAATGGGCCACTCGATGAAATACTGGAAATCCTGAGTGATGAAGGAAAACCGTTCGTCCGTGGAGGAAGTGAAGAATTTGCGGGTCTCAAAGCCGCAATGGAATTCCGCAAGCTCACATTCGGGTATTCCGATGACCGTACTATTTTGGATGACGTTTCCTTTGTGATTCCGAAGGGAAAGATGACGGCAATCGTCGGCCCAACGGGATCGGGGAAAAGCACGCTCATCAGTCTTCTGATGCGGTACTATGACTGTCCTCCGTCTGCGATCCTGCTCGACGGGAAGGATATACGAAATTTCACACTGGATTCGTATCTGAAGCACACCGCTCTGGTCAGTCAGGAAACTCTGCTGCTCCACGACAGCCTTCGCAACAACATCACATACGGACTGCATCATGTCACCGAGCAGGATCTGCACAGTGCCGTGGACAGAGCGAGACTCCGCGACTTCGTCGACACCCTTCCGAACGGTCTGGAAACCCTGATCGGCGACCGCGGCGTGAAACTGAGCGGAGGTGAGAAGCAGCGCGTCTCCATCGCTCGTGCACTGCTCAAGGGATCGGATATTTTGATCCTGGACGAAGCGACGAGTTCACTCGATAGCAAAACGGAGAAACTGATTCAGGAAGCGATCGATGAAGCCGTGCGCGGACGCACCTCCATCGTCATCGCGCACCGCCTCAGTACCATCAAACATGCGGATAAGATCGTCGTGATCGAAAACGGACAATTCCAAGAAGAGGGAACGCTGGAAGAGCTCCTTGATACCAAAGGAGTGTTCCACGGTCTCTGGCAGGAACAGAAGTTTTAGGATCGGAGCTTCAGATGGTAGACGCCGGCGGCGCCCGCATGCTTGCCCTCGTCTTTGAAGGGAACCACTTTCGTCTCTATCCACTGCAAGAATCCGTCGATCTGCTCCTTCGTCGTTTGCCAGCCCGCATCACGAGCTACGTTCGGCAGCCTGCGTTCCAGATCTTTCACCATCTTCATGCCTGAACCCCATTCACAGTCCACGGTCGACCATTCGAGGTCCATTTCCAGCTCTCGCGCCCAGCCTTCGAAGTCCACGGGCCCGAGATAATGGATATCGGCGAGCGTGATCGGCGCACGGAACATGTGCCACAGTGTCTGGAGAATGTACCCACGGGCATTGAGCCAGTTCGGACAGGTCATGATGAGCGAACCGCCGGGCTTCAGCATGGTTTTCAGTTGCCTGAGCGTCTTGAGCGGATCATCCATGTGCTCCAGTGTTCCGTTGCTGATGACGACGTCGAAGCGATCCTCTAGATCCGCAACGTCGCCGCAGATGAAAGTCAGATTCGGAGCCTGATACTTCTTGTTCGCTTCTGTGATCGCGGATTCCGCAAAATCGATGCCGACGGAACGCTTGGCTCCGGCACCGGCAATGAGGGCACACATATCACCCGTTCCACAACCAACATCGAGCACCTCTTTCCCCTCCCAATCAATGAGTGCGAAGACTGCGGAAAACTCGGCCGGCAGATCGCCCGTCTGCAGACGAAACTGAGTGTAGTGTGCGCGTTCGCCTTTCTTGTAGACACCGTCGTAGAACGCCTTGAGCTTCGCGTTAGTTCTCATGGGAGCAGCATAGGACACCGTCTTGCCTCCGTCATCTTTTATTCAACAGAAACTGCTTTCCTTGCATCCGTGAACTCGGGAGATTTGAGGAAGTCCGCCAGGTCCTCCTTCCGAAGCCATTGATCATTGGTATGACTTGCGTACCGAAAGTCCACTGGAACATTCGGCTCCGGCCATCGGTACGCAGTCAGCGGAAGATTCTCGGGTACAATGACAAACCCGTGCTCCGTACTGACGGTCCTGCGGACTTCATCATCGGAAATCAAGGTCTCATACAGCTTCTCGCCCGGTTGTACACCGATCATTCTGCGTTTGCAGCCCGGTGCAATGGCATCTGCCAAATCTCCCATGGTCATATTCGGACTCCGTGGCACGAAAATCTCCCCTCCGAACATCATGCTGAGGCTCGCGAGTGCGAAACGCACGCTGTCTTCTATTGTAATCCAGAAGCGTGTCATCCGTTCATCAGTGAGCGTGATTGTCCCCGTCTCGCGTTGCTTGAAGAACAGAGGAATCACGCTGCCACGGCTTGCAATGAAATTGCCGTAACGCGCACAGGAGAAACGTGTTCCTTCCGTACTTGCAGCATTGTTGCTCTGCACGAAAATTTTTTCAGCCGCGAGCTTCGTTGCGCCATAGACATTGCCGGCATGCACAGCCTTGTCCGTGCTGATCGAAAGGACGCACTGTACACCGGACCGAGAAGCGATATCCGCGACATTTTGCGCTCCATCGATATTTGTGCGAACCGCTTCTGAAGGATTATTCTCGCAGGAAGCAACTTGCTTCAGTGCTGCAGCATGAATAACGAAATCCGTACCCTTCATGCACTGTTCAAGCCTGTCACGATCCCGGATATCTCCAAGGCAATACTCTATGCACGGCTCATCGAATCCGTCGGTGCGCATTTCGTGATGCTTGAGTTCATCCCGGCTGAAAACGGTGATCTTTCTGGGAGAATACTCCTGCAGCAACACCTCGCACATCTTCCTGCCCAACGACCCTGCACCCCCTGTGATGAAGAACGAAGCGGAAGAGATGTTTCGCATATCGACATCTACGATACTGTGCCATGCGCCGACAGGAAAGTGCTGCGAAAGTGGCCAAAGTTACAGGAATGCCGATAGACAACGCCAATGCGGGAAACCTATACTGCCATTCTCATGGAGTGGAATATCCTCGCCGGCACAACGTACGCCATCATTGGCGCACGGAGCGGATCAAAGAATATTCCGCAGAAGAATATCCGCCCCGTGGGAGGTTTCCCGCTCATCGCATACTCCATTGTCGCAGGGATACTGACGAAAGGAGTGAAGCGGACGATCGTATCGACCGATTTGGAGGAGATCGCAGCTGTTGCGAAGACCTTCGGCGCAGATGTTCCGTTCCTGCGCCCGGCGGAGCTGGCTTCGGACAACGCCGTTGACCGCGACTTCATAGTCCATGCGCTGGAATGGCTGCAGAAGAATGAAGGAGGCGTACCGGAACTTCTGGTATTCCTACGACCGACATCTCCGCTCCGAAACCCAGATAGTCTGACGGAAGCAATCCGAGCACTGAACGACTCACGCGATGCAACGGGGCTTCGCTCAGCGCACAAGAGTGACTGCGTCCCGCAGAAAATGTTCGGGAAAAACGGAAAATTCTTCGTCGGGCTCTTCCCTGCCGATACGCGCATCGAGTACCACGGTCTTCCGCGACAGAGTTTCCCCGCATCCTACAAAGCCGATGGATATGTCGACGTGCTGCGGAGCAAAACGTTGCTGGATTCCCCGGAGAGCACGTATGGCGAAAACATTCTCGCGTTTGAAACGCCGGACACTGGAGACATCGATTCGATGAGTGACATTGAGTATGTTGAGCGCATGCTCCAGCAACACCACTGGGACATTTACGAATATTTGAAGAAGCATCATTCTTAACACCACGATGATTCCGCGTCGTACACTCGGCAAAACAACTCTTGAGGTGAGTGCCTTGGGACTCGGAACGACAGAGATCGGATTTGTCTACGGTATCGGCCCGCGAACGCTCCCGGAAGACAAAGAGGCCATTGCGCTCCTGCAACGCGCAGTTGAGTGCGGCATCACATTCATCGATACAGCAAACTACTACGGCGTCGCAGAAGAACGAATCGCGTCCTCGAACATCGCGAAGAAAAAGGGTGTCGTCATTGCGACGAAGTGCGGACACGTACTCGACACGTCCGAGCGAATCACCGATGACGAGATCGTAAAGCAGTTACGCACCGAAGTGGAACATAGCCTGAAGACCCTCCGGATGGAAACGATCGACCTAGTGCAGATACACGGCGGCACAGCGGAACAGATTCGCTCAGGCGTACTCACACACGTGATGATGGAATTGAGGAAAGAAGGAAAGCTTCGTTTCATCGGCATTTCCACACGCGGGCTAGAAGCACCGCTCGCAGCGATCGCGGATGGTAATTTTGATACACTGCAGCTTGCACATAGTATATTGGATCAACGCATGGTGCAGAATGTATTCGCAGCCGCGACGGAAAAGAACATCGGTATTATCAATCGATCAGTGCTTCTGAAGGGCGCACTCACTCCGGCACGAACACACCTCGCTCCATCGCTCACACCTCTCAAGAGAGCAGCGGACGCGGCGCAGAAGATCGCGGATGAGGTGGGGTGCACACTCCCCGAACTCGCCGTGCGGTTTGCGATTGCCGACAACCGCATCGCCTCCGCACTCATCGGAAGCAGCAAAATGGAGCACATTGAAAGCGCCGTGCGCGCTGCCGAGCAGGAACCACTGTCGGAAGATATACTACAGAGACTCCGCATGCTTGCCGTGGCTGATGAGCGACAAGTTGATCCGAAGTTCTGGGATACCAAATACATCTCCGATGTAAAATAGTATGGCACACGCAGCGCAGAGCAACGGCTTTCCTGTTGATATCGCGCTCGTGGTTTTCGATTTCGACGGCGTTATGACCGACAATACCGTAAAAGTCTTTGCTGACGGCAACGAGTACGTGGAAGTCAACCGTTCCGACGGTCTCGGCATCGATTCCCTGCGCAAAGCTGGCGTACCAATGATGGTGCTCTCGACTGAGCAGCACCCCGTCGTCGCTGCGCGCTGCGCGAAACTCCGTCTTCCCTGCCACCAGGGTATTGCCGACAAACTGGAATTCTTGAAAGAGTACCTAAAGAACGAAGGTATCGCTCCCGAGCACGTCGCGTACCTCGGTAACGACATCAATGACCTCGCATGTCTGTCGTTCGTCGGATTTGGTGTAGTAGTCGCCGACGCGCATCAAGACGTGCTCCCTGCGGCCGACGTTGTGCTCACGCAAAAAGGAGGAAAAGGTGCCGTAAGAGAGTTTTGCGACAAGTTGCTTGCGGCACGGCACTCATGATGAAGATCGCTGCCATGCAGGGAAGGCTTGGAAGCTCAGAGGACGGACGCATCCAGTGCTCGCCAAGAATGCACTGGCACGAGGAATTTGCAAAAGCAGAAGATATTAGACTCTACGGTATTGAATGGATTGATGACCTGTACAGCGCCGACGAAAATCCTCTCTTCACCGATGCCGGGCTCACGAAGTTGCGCTCTTTGATAACAACGCACGGCGTCTGCATTCCCGCTGTCTGCGTGAACCGCTGCATAGAGGAACCGATCTTTCGTTGCACTGATGTTGAGCGCGAGGCGCGCATCGATCACCTGCGCACAGTGCTTCAGCAGGCAAAGAAAATCGGCGCCGATCATATCGTGTTGCCGTTTCTGGACTCAGCGTCGCTCGCAACACGGCAGGATGAAGATATCGTGATCGCCGCACTCAAAGAACTGCTGCCCGATGCTGATGCGCTCGATATCGAGATACACCTTGAAACATCACTCGCCCCCCGAGCCTTCGCCGCGTTCCTCGAACGGATCAGTGATCCCCTCATCCGCGTGACGTACGATATCGGTAACAGTGCCGGCTTCAACTTCGACCCACACGAGGAATTCGCGGCATACGGTGATCGCGTCGGAAGTGTGCACATCAAGGACAAGCCGCATGGTGGTTCAACCGTGCCACTCGGTACGGGCGACGCGGATTTCGCTACCATCGCTCAGGAACTGAAGAATGTCGATTTCCGGGGGCTCTACACCTTGGAAGCAGCCCGTCAGGCGAATGGAGACGAAGTGCGAGTGTATGCAGAATACCGTGCTTTTGCAGAGCGCTGGTTCGCCGCTGTCTGATACACTCTCGTCGTGCGTGCACACTTTGATCTCACGGGCCGCGTCGCCGTCGTCACGGGCGGAGCAGGTCTTCTCGGCCGACGACATTGCGAAGCCATCGCGGATGCCGGAGGAATCTGTGTGATTCTCGATCATGATGCGAAAAGCGGGGAGCAAGCGGCGAAGACGATCGGTCAAGGCGCCTTCTTCGTTCAGGCGGATGTTACGGATTCCTCTTCACTCAAGAGCACACGGGATGCCATTATGAAGAAGTGCGGACGTATCGATATTTTGATCAACAATGCGGCGAATAATCCGAAGGTCGAGGATGGAACGAAGAATCTTTCCCGCGTCGAGAACTTCCCTCTCGAGCAGTGGGAACAGGATCTGAACGTCGGCCTCCGCGGTGCATTCCTCTGCTCCCAAGTCTTCGGCGCTACGATGTTCGCAAAGAAATCCGGCGTCATTCTCAATATTTCTTCCGATCTCGGCGTCATCGCACCCGACCAGAGGCTATACCGAAAAGACGGCGTCGCGGAAGACGCGCAGCCGGTGAAACCCGTGACGTACTCCGTCGTGAAAACGGGACTGATCGGTCTCACGCGGTACTTCGCAACGTATTACGCTCCTCACGTCCGCGTGAATGCGCTGTGTCCGGGGGGCGTGCAAGCCGGACAGCCGAAGGAATTCCTGCAGAGGATTTCCTCACTCATTCCCCTGGGCCGCATGGCAAGAGAAACGGAGTACCAGGGTGCCGTGGTTTTCCTGTGTTCCGATGCCTCTTCATACATGACGGGGCAAAGCCTGATCATCGACGGCGGCCGCAGCTGCTGGTGATTTTCCGATGTATCCGATAGACGCATAGAACCGCATCAGGCATCCTTTCGCCATGTCATCCTCTTCCGCAAAAGCGGTCCGCATCGGCAATCACATGGTCGGTCCGGGCAACCCGTGTTTCGTGATCGCCGAAATCGGCATCAACCACAACGGGGACATCGACATCACCAAGCGCCTGATCGATACCGCCGTCGCCTGCGGCTGCGATGCCGTGAAATTCCAGAAGCGCACAGTGGACATTGTGTACATGCCGGAGGAGCTCGCTCGTCCGCGTGAAAATCCATTCGGTCCGACGAACGGGGACCTGAAGCGCGGACTCGAATTCGGTGAGAAGCAGTACAAGGAGATAGACCGCTATGCGAAGGAAAAAGGAATCCAGTGGTTCGCATCCTGCTGGGACGAAGCTTCGGTGGATTTCATCGAGCAGTTCAACCCCCCCTGCTACAAGATCGCATCGGCATCGCTGACGGATGATGCGTTGCTCCGTCATCACCGCGCAAAAGGAAAACCGATCATCCTCTCGACGGGCATGAGCACGATCGAGCAGATCGATCACGCCGTCGACGTCCTCGGAAAAAACGACCTCATCATCCTCCACGCCACGAGCACGTATCCGGCGAAGGTGGAGGAGCTCAATCTCCTCGTCATTCCGGAACTGGAAAAACGCTACGGTGTTCCGGTGGGCTACTCCGGACATGAAGTGGGTCTGATGACGAGTGTCGCCGCAGCCGTCATAGGTGCATGCGTCGTCGAACGTCACATCACCCTCGACCGGTCCATGTGGGGAAGCGATCATGCGGCATCCATGGAACCGCAGGGAATGGAACGCCTCGTCCGGAACATCCACGGATGGGAAACGGCTCGGGGAGATGGTAAGAAACGTGTATACGACAGCGAAATTCCGGTGATGCAAAAGTTGCGGAGGAAGCAGTAATCCTGAAGAATGGAGGGGATGGCCGACCCCCGCATTGCCACCGTCACGAAACACCTGGAACGCAGCATACGGACGTTTGAAAGCGTCGTCCGGGAGAACGCCGATGCCATCGTACAGGCATCGGACATGATCACTGCTGCAGTGAAAAAGGGTTGCAAGCTCCTGATTTGCGGAAACGGCGGAAGCGCGGCAGACGCGCAGCACATGGCGACCGAACTCATGAGCAGACTGCACCGTGATCACCGCCGTCCTGCCATCGCTGCGCTCGCGCTGACGACGGACACATCCTTCCTCACTGCGTATGCGAATGACGAAGGCTTCGAAGGGATTTTTGCACGGCAGGTCGAGGGATTGGGCAAGCAAGGTGACGTGCTACTCGGGATCACCACGAGCGGAAGCTCAGCGAACGTCCTCCGGGCATGCGAAGAAGCAAAGCGAAGAAAAATGATGGTGATCGGACTGACGGGAGCGGCAGGGCTGCAGTCTGTAGCCGACTGTGTCATCAGTGTTCATGGCGAGGACACACAGTGTGTGCAGGAAGCGCATCTGGCCATTGAACACATCATCTGCGAACTAGTGGAGAACGATCTGCACCCGGCTCATTAATCCCGAACGTGTATGCCAAAGCCCCTTCGTGCGTTAACACTGCGCTGGACCGGAACAGGTGTCGTTTGTCACGAGGCCCTGCTGCGGATCATGAAGGATATTCCATTTGAGTTTTGTGCGAGCCTTAGCCCAAAGCACAACCCCTACCCGAACCTCAACGATGAAAGCCAACCATGGTTCAACACAAGTGACGCTCGAAACGGGATCTATCCCGGAGATCAAGCTTCGCTCATGCCGCTGGATGAAGCACTGATCGAATCGATGCGCGACTGCGAGGCACTCTTCATGTACATGATGATGCGCGGGGAATACGCGAGGAATATTCCCTATCCGGAACGGAAGCACCGGTATCTGAAGCATCTGCGCTTCTGGAATGATTTCATTGAGCGCAATCGGATCACGATCCTCCTGTCGTCCACGCTTCCGCATGAAATGCCGGATCACCTGATCTACGCGCTCTGCAAAGTGAAAGGCATCCGCACGGTGTTCACGCATGCTACGCCAATCCGGGATACCGCTTTCCTGCAGGAAAACATTGAAGAATCCGCCGTTCAGATACGAGACGCCTACGAAGCATTGCGTGGAACAGATGCATCCGGATTGTCGCTATCGCCGAAATTGGAAGAGTACTTTGCGAAGCAAACAAGCCCCAAAGGAACCGCCGCAATGGTGTTTCCGGAGAAACCCATCAGTGTCTTGATACGGTTTCACCGCAGAATCCTCTCAACGAAGGGGGCATTCATGCACTGGATCACTTCGCTGTGGTCTGCTGTCGCGTGGTCGCACCGCATTCATAAATTCCTGTCACTGAGAACCCAGCGCCTTCTCCGGCAATATTACGATCAACATGCGGTGAAACCCGATCTGCAGAAGCCGTATATCTATTTCCCTCTCCAGTATCAGCCGGAATGCTCTACGTGCCCAATGGCAGGGGCATTCGTGGATCAGGATATCTCGATTCATGTTCTGTCGAAAACCGCTCCGAACGATGTGCTGATATACGTCAAAGAACACCCACGCCAGAGGAAGGTCGGAACACTCGGCAGGACTCTGCAATTCTACAGAGATCTGGTTGCCATGCCGAACGTACGGCTCGTTGCCCACGAAACAGACACGTTCGACCTCCGGGAGCACTGCGCCGCTGTCGCAACGGGTACCGGCACCGCAGGACTGGAGGCCATCTTCCGCGGGAAACCCGTGATTCTGTTCGGTCATGTGTTTTACCAATACGGCCCCGCCGTCTTCCAGGTCAAAACACACTCAGACTGTGAACATGCAATGAAGGAAATTTTCCACAATACGGTGAAACCGAGTTCCATGGAAGCTCGCCGATTTCTGAAAGCCGTGGAAAACACGCGTGTGCATGGATCGGTGACGGACCTGTATTACCTGAATGAGTCCGATCTGACGATTGAACAGAGCACCGGCGCTTTCGAAGCGATGCTACGGAAACACCTGTCTGCGCTACCCGCATAAACTCCATGGACCAGAGAACAGTGACGACGAACGATATGATCGAGCATAACCTGAACGCATTTGAGAAAGACAAAGCTGTATGGATGTTCAGCGAGGACACGCTCCAAAAACCCGAGAAAGTAATCTTCGATAGCCTGAACCTGAGTGACATGCGCGTGCTTGACCTCGGCGTCGGTACAGGACGGACAACACCGTATCTTGCTCCACGCTGTAAAACGTACATCGGTGTGGACTACGCGGAAGCCATGATCAC
>VGKZ01000020.1 GCA_016866815.1 Candidatus Peregrinibacteria bacterium
CGCCATTTGCGCGCCAGAAGTCCGGCGTGTCCGTCGTAAACGAGAGCGTCTTGTCGATGCGGCAGAGCGCGTTTCTATCCGATGCCGATCCGATGACGAATGCGGCAGCGCCTGCTGCCGCCGTGTATTCGAGGGCATCACCCGGCCTGCTCTGTGCTGTATCGGAGCCAATGGCGAGGCCGTACTGCACCTGTCCCGCGCGAACAAAACAATCGACGATCTGCATGCCTGCCGTTCCTGCTTTGCACGCAAACTCCAGATCCGCGCAGTGACAGAACGGATCACACTCGAGTGCCGCAGCGACCATGCCGCTCGTCGGTTTCACCGCGTACGGGTGACTTTCGGAACCGACGAAGACGGCGGAAATCTGTGACGACTTGATCTTCGCAGTCTCGATTGCCTGTTGTCCCGCTTCGAATGCGAGTGTGAACGTGTCCTGCCCGGCATCGGGGACAGATTTTTCTTTCACACCGATACCATCGCGAATGGCTTGGGGGTCGGTGTTCCACTGTCTCGCGATTTCTTCGGTTGTGATGCGCCGTCCGGGAATGGACATGCCAAACCCGATAATTGCCGATCGCTGCTCCTGTTTCGGTGCCATGAAGCCGGAGGATTGTAGCAGAAAGAATGTGCAACATTGGCAATTTCGAGGCTGTTCCATTGGTGCATGGTACGGCTGATTTGGCATTTGAAAGCTATAATTTTGTCATTTGATCATTCATTGTTGAGGTTTGTCCCTATTCTTGCGGATTCCGGTAAAGAATGATTATTTATCATTTAGCATGTATCATTTACCATTTACCATTTATCATTTATCATTTATCATTTACCATTTATCATTTATATGAAAGACCCTCGTTCTATAGCTCTGGAAGAACGCACTGCACAGCTCGGTGAACGAGTCGTAATGCTTTGTAAAAAAGCAGAAAGAAATGTGGTTTCGATTCCTATCATAAAGCAACTT
The DNA here is from genome assembly GCA_016866815.1 of Candidatus Peregrinibacteria bacterium. GTDB lineage: Bacteria > Patescibacteriota > Gracilibacteria > Peribacterales > Peribacteraceae > VGKZ01. The sequence goes on from VGKZ01000020.1 coordinate 965, forward strand.
GTGCGCTCGGCACATAGTATCGGAGCCAATTACGCTGAGGCTAATAACGCTTCCTCACGAAAAGATTTTCGGAACAAAATTTACATCGTTAAAAAGGAGTGCCAGGAAACAAAATACACCATTCGCCTTCTTGCTGCGGCAGAACCGCATTTATGCGCAGAACTTCGTTTGCTTTGGCAGGAGTGTCATGAATTCACCAAGATCTTTCAGGCTATAGCTACTTCGTTAGATTCCAAATAAGAGGAAAATTTTCTGACCATACGTCCAGTCGATCAATGCTAAATGCTCAATGATAAATGCTCAATGATCATTTCGTCACCTTGCCATTCTCTTGTGTGCTCTTGCCAGATCGTGCCCCGCTTGTGCCGCGAGAAGCGAGAGCTCACCGGCCAGTACCGCTGCACCGATGGATTCGGCGAGACGTTGTGTAGGGCGAGGGTGGGGCGTAGGGGGTAGGGCGTAGGGGGTAGGGGGTAGGAGGAGATTCAGGCATTGGGACTGTGCAGGAAGCGATGTTCCGCCTCCGCGGGTTCCTACAAGGATCGCAGGTGAGCGAACCGTTATTCGTGATTCGTTATTCGTGATTCGTTCAAATGTCGTATCACACAATGATCCTTCAACAACATGCGCTGCGTCTTGCCCTGTTGCAAGGTAGAGCGCCGCGATGATATTCGCCGCATGGAGGTTGTTTCCGATTGCCCCTGCGAGTTTCGATCCATGCATCAGTTTGGCATCGGCGACGGAGAGTAATTTCTCCGGAGTCGTCTTGAGCACATCGGTGATCAGCGAGGAGGGGATGACCGCTGCAGCCGTCACTGTGTATCCGCGGCCTCGATCATGCGTTCGCACACTCGGTTTCTTGTCGCTGTCGACATTTGCGGCAATGGTGACGAGTTCGCAGTTGCATTCCTTCTCGATGACATCTCCGATTGCCTGTGCGGCGATCGTCACCATGTTCATGCCCATTGCCTCGTCGGTATCCGCGTTGATCGTGAGGAAGACGTACTCTCCGGATTGATCGATGTCATATGAAAGAATTTTCAGATGTGAACTTGTCTCTTCACCGATGCGTTTCCAGTCTTTCTCATGCTCACAGATAAATGCTTTGAGCTTTGAGTCTTTAATTTCACTCTTCGCTGATCGCTTATCGCTTATCGCTCCAAAAGCAATCGATCTGCTGATGCCGTGGTACGTCGATTGTACCGTTACTCCGCTCGCGAGTGCTTTGCAGCCGCGGTTCACGCTCGCGACGAGTGCCCCCTCTGTTGTTGCAAGCGGCAGATGAATATCCGATTTCGTTCCGTCGGAAAATGTCACGGATAGCGGTCCTGCGTAACCGACAGGCAACGGCACTGTACCGAACATCTGTTCGCAGTTTTTTTCCTCTGCACTCCCGATGCGTTCGGGTTCTGTTGCAAGAAGTGACAGGTTCACCCCAAGTTCTTCCTGTATGCGCCTTCTCCGTTCGGCAACACGGTCTTCGGGAGTCAGGTCCGGCGGGAGATTTCGGAGGTCCATGGATGGAAGGATAGAGGAATGTACGAAGAGAGGACTATAGGAATGAACGAAAAGAATGCTCCCTCCATGCGATATTCCCATATTCAACCCAGTATCCTGCTTCCTTTGCCTGCCCGCGCCTCAAATATTGCACATCCTTTCTGTGCTTTCGCGTATTCGAGCACGCGCATTCGTGCGCTTTCCTCGCAGAAGAGATGGACCGTCGGTCCCGCGTCCATGGTATAGAGCACCGGTAGATGCTCTGATTTCCGTATCTCTTCTATTTCTCCGGTGATGCGGTGCGTCTCGGCATTCAGGTAGTTGAGCGGGGGAGTCTGTGTGCTCATACAGCGGTGCATGTCCAGACAGTCTTCTTCCGCCACTTGCTGCAGCTTCTCGAAATCTTTTTCACGGATCGCATCGATGCAGTCCTGCAGTCGGTGATGTTCTATGGCAGAGAGGCGATCACGGAAATGTGGACTGCTCCATGCTGCAGCGTGCCCCTCGGTGGAGCCCACTTTTTTCTCGTCCATACTCGGGACGATAATGATGTCATGGAGAGGCCAGTGTTCAGAGGTGGCAATTTGATATGCTGTAGAAGTATCAATGAGTTCGTTATTCGCTATTCGTGACTCGTGATTTGTCAGTGCAGCGAAGCCTCCGAAGATGCTGCGGGCTGCGGAGCCGGAGCCGAGGCGGGCCATCACAGAGATTTGCTCATCGGTGAGTCCTGTATCGAGGAGTCCAGCGATCGCTTTCGCCAATGCGGAAAAAACCGCGGCGGACGAAGCGAGACCGATCGACGGGGGAATGTGGGAGTCGATGGAGATGGAGAGTGAGCTCTGAGCTCTGAGCTGTGAGCTTTGAGCTGTGAGATATGTTTTTATCAATTCGTATGTCTTCGAGAATCGTGCGATGTCCTTTTCGCCAAGCTTTTTATTGTGTGAAGACACACTGAATGTATCCGCACATTCGACGGAAACATCGACATACGGTCCGTCCAGCGTCATGGAGGTAGAGCCTGCAGCGCACAGACGCAGATCGTCATTGCGGTTGCCCCAGTACTTGATGAGTGCGATGTTGGGAGTGGAGCGTGCGGTGATCATGGCGAGTTCTTGGCTGTCGGCTATTATGTTCTTTTATGCCGAACAAGAACTCAAGAACTTACCAGCCTATCAGCTGCATTCTTTCATCGTGCAGAATGGTTTCTACCCGCTTTCGGTTGCACATTGCCATGACAATTCCGCTGCCCCCTGTCCTCCCTCCCGCTCCGATGACTTTCGCTGCGCCACCTTGCTGTTCAATTTTTGTGATCAGTTTTTTTGCTTTGTCTGTGACAACGCCAAGTTTTTGTTGTGCCTGGTTATGGTCGCGGATGACCGTAAGAACATCCTCCCCGGCAAGCAGGCGCTCTGTGCAGTTCCCGATGTCCTCCAGCGCGCTTTGCAGATCGTCTTTTCGTTCCGTCACCCACGCGACAAGTTCCGGAGTCTGCTGATCCGGTGCGCCCGTATCCACCAGAGAGAAACCGAGGCTTCGAAGACTCTGGTGCAGTGTTATTTCCCGCGGTTCCTGTCCTTTACGGAAGAGGAGAGGTCTTTCGTTCCAGATGACCGCGAAGTCGATGCCGCTGTTTCCGGGATTGACGATGTTTTCGATGGCCAGTGCCTGCTCATAGCAATCCGGTCCCAGCACGGCACGACAGATGGCGATTACCAGTGCAGTGGAAGCACCCATACCTTTGCCGAGAGGTATGTCCGACGTCATGGTCAACGTTCCCGCCGCTCCCGTACGATGCAGGATATCCAGTGCGTAGTCTTTCCATCCACGCGGAACGTCCCACACGATGGCATCGTCATGGTCGGCAAATTCCACGGTCATCTGCAGTGGAGAGGGAATCGCAATGCCGGGATATCCGAAGACCACGGCGTACTCGCCCGTGAGGATTATTTTTCCGCATGCCGATCCGGAATTTTTGAGTGTTGTCATCCTGAGCTTGACGAAGGATCATCCTCCGAATCTGCGGGTGCGCGCAGCGAACCGGTCCACGCAGTCCTTCAGGTCTGTAGCCGTGAAGTCCGGGAAGAATTTGTCCAGGAATTCCCACTCGCTATAGGCCGTCTGCCACAGAAAGAAATTACTCGTACGCATTTCTCCCGACGTGCGGATGACAAGGTCGATGTCCGGAAGCTCCGGGTGATCCAGCAGCGCTCGCAAAGATGTCTCATCGCTGATCGCTGATCGCCTGTCCTGAGTTCTGTCGAAGGGCTTATCGCTTATCGCTCGTACGATTTCATCCTTTCCTCCGTAATCCACCGCCAGGTTCAGGGTGAATTCCGTCTGGTCTTTGGTTTCCTCTTCCACCTCTGCGATCAGCTTCGCAAGTGATGCGGGGATGCGGTCTTTCCTGCCCGAGTGTACGAACCGGGTCTTTTCCCTGATGAATCCTTCCCGCTCTTTCGCGAGGTACTCTTCGAGCATCTTCATCAGCATCGCGATTTCCTTCGGGTCCCGCTTCCAGTTCTCCGTCGAGAAGCACCACACGGTGAGTGCGCCGACACGCGGGTCTTTTCTGCACCACTCCGTGAGTGAGCGGAAGTTTTCGACAGCGGTGCGGTGTCCTTCCCACGGATCCAGCATGCGCTTTGTGGCCCAACGACGGTTGCCGTCCGGGATGATGGCGATGTGGAGGGAGGGCGTCATGGGTGCGGGTGGGCGGAACTGTTTCTTGTTTCTTGAAATACTACGACGGAATCGACTCTCTGATGGCGTTCATTCCCAGGTGGAACCATGGAGCATACTTGGCCGGTTCGCGGCGCATGTTGCCGCGTAGTTCCTCCACCCCAATCCATTTCCATTCGGCGACTTCGTCCGGGTCTGCACTCGGCGTTACCGTTTCATCGACGAGTCCGAGGAGGATGGTGACAAACTCGTGTTCCACGCCGCGCTTTTCCGGATCTTCCGCGCGGTAGACGAAGCCACTCAGTGCCTTGAGCGGGCAGGTGAATCCCAGTTCTTCTTTCAGCCTGCGTTCCCCCGCCTGCCTGGCGGATTCACCGTTCTGCGGGTGGCTGCAGCAGGTGTTCGCCCATATTTCCGGCCAGAGCATCTTTTTGGCGCTGCGCTTCTGGATGAGGATCTCCTTTCCCTTGTTGCGGAAGACGTACACGGAGAACGCCCGGTGCAATTTCCCCTCGCCGGTGTGTGCTTCGACGATCTCGGACGTGCCGATCTCGTTATTATCCTCGTCGACCAGGATGACGGTCCGCATGCCACGATTCTACGGTCACACGGAGGCATCTTCCATCGCATTCGCACGATTTCTCTTGCCCGAACCAGGAGGAGCGGTACGATGCCTCACTTATGGTTTCCCATGAACATCTGGCGGCTCTAGGTGCGTTCGCAGCGCTCTTTGCACTGTTTCTGGGTTTACGTCACATTCTCCTCAACCACTGCGCACTGCTGGTGACCCGCACGAAATTCCGGTTCGACGATCTTCTCCTGTGCTCCATCGGCAAGGTGCAGGTCTGGTTTTGTTTTTTTCTCGCGTTCTTCCTCGCGGTGCACCACCTCGATATGCCGATCGGTGTGCGAGCGGCTCTTCGTGCATTGCTTCTCATCTCGGTGACCGTGCAGTCGATCTTCATCGCGGAGGGCATCATTGCCGAGCTCATCGATCGGTTCATCGACCGTGACGGAAAGCCAGGCATACCGCGCGTGCTCTCGGTGCTGCTTCGCATCACTCTCTGGAGTGTCGGCATCCTGCTGATTCTCGGCAACCTCGGCATCAACATCACATCACTCCTCGCGGGTCTCGGTATCGGAGGCATAGCGATGTCTTTGGCTTTGCAGAGCGTTATTGCGGATCTCTTCAGTGCGTTCTCCATTGCTGTCGACAAGCCGTTTGAAGAAGGCGATTACGTCGTCATCGGAGCGCACAGGGGATACATCCGTCGCATCGGACTCAAGTCAACGCGTATCGAATCCCTCCAGGGGGAAGAAGTCATCGTCAGCAACAACGAACTCGTCACGACCCGCGTGCAGAATTTCAAGCGCCTGCAGCACCGCCGCACCGAATTCAATCTGAGTTTGCGTTACGATACGCCGCCGGAGAAGCTCCAGAAAGTCCGTACGATGATTCGCAACATCATCGACTCCGACAAGGAGGCGGATTTCGATCGCGCGAACGTACGTACATTCGGAGATTCGGGACTCCGGTGCGAGGTGGTGTATTTCGCAAAGCATAACAACTACAACCAGGCGGTGAATATCCAGGAGCGCATCACCATCGAGATTCTTCGCAAGCTTAAGGAGGAGGGGATCGGGCTGGCATTCCCGACGATGACGGTCGAGCTGGAAAAAGCCTGATTGTTGCTCAACAGGGAGTATCCTGCGTGATAGTGTTTCCTCATGGAGAAGCGCAATATGCTCGGTGAAAACCTCGCCGCCATGCTGAAGGGCGGGGTGATTATGGATGTGGTGAACGCGGAGCAGGCGAAGATTGCTGAGGCTGCCGGGGCGTGTGCGGTGATGGCGCTGGAGCGCGTGCCATCGGACATTCGCAGAGACGGCGGCGTCGCACGCATGAGCGATCCAAAACTCATCAAGGAAATACAGGCAGCAGTCACCATTCCCGTCATGGCCAAAATCCGCATTGGTCATACGGCAGAAGCGGGAATTCTCGAAGCACTGCAGGTCGATTTCATCGATGAGTCTGAAGTGCTGACCCCTGCCGATCCGTTTGATCATGTCGATAAAACGCAGTTCAAGGTTCCGTTTGTCTGCGGCGCAACGGATCTTGGTGAGGCACTGAGGAGAATCAGTGAGGGTGCTGCCATGATCCGCACGAAAGGAGAAGCTGGAACAGGAAATGTTGTAGAGGCCGTGCGTCATCTGAAACTCATACGCCGTGAAATTGCTGCGCTTCAGGAATTCTCCTCTTCTCACATTGCGGCCTTTGCAGCCAAAGAGAGGGTTCTGCCCGAGATCGTGGAAACGGTGAAGAGGCTGGGCAGACTCCCGGTCGTCACGTTCGTCGCCGGAGGCGTAGCCACTCCTGCCGATGCTGCGCTGCTCATGATGCTCGGAGCGGAGGGGGTATTCGTTGGTTCGGGGATCTTCAAATCCGCAGACCCAGCAAAGACAGCTCGTGCCATTGTGCTTGCGACAACGCACTTTCAGGATGCAGCCCTGGTGGCGGAGGTCTCGGAGGGATTGGGTGCGCCGATGCCCGGACTGGAGATCGATCGTATCGAAATTGCAATGCAGAAAAGAGGATGGTGAAGGTGTGTTATTGGTTATTCGTGATTCGTGATTCGTCATGTACTATCGTACGCTATTCTTTCCCTATGTCGTTCCGATCACCGACCACCGATAACCGATCACCATGCATCGGTATTCTCGCTCTTCAAGGGAACGTCGCCGAGCATCGGAAGGCACTTGAAGATTTGCATATGACTGTGCGTGAGGTACGCACACCGAAGGATATCGAAGGTGTTTTCGCGCTCGTCATTCCTGGAGGAGAGAGTACGGTGATGATGAAGCTCATGCAGGAGTCCGGACTCGATGAGGCGATCGTTCGCCGTGTGCCGGAAGGATTGCCGGTTCTCGCCACCTGCGCCGGAGCGATTATCCTGTCCGATACCCACCTGAAACTCATGGATATCTCTGTGGATCGCAATGCCTACGGTTCACAGGTCGATAGTTTCGAGGCTGTGTTGTCGGTTGAGGGAAAAGATATGAAGGTGACGTTCATCCGGGCCCCGAAAATCACCCGTACGGGGTATGGTGTGGAGGTTCTTGCACGCCATGACGGCAATCCGGTTATTGTTCGTCAGAACAGCGTGATTGCCACTACCTGTCATCCGGAAATGCGCGGAGAGACTCTTTTGCATGCCATGTTGCTTGAAAATCTGAATACGTAATTGATTCAAGCGGTTCTGGTGCCTCGCAGATCGTTGAAGCATAGTGGTCTCCACTTACCATTCTCTCTCTATGCGTCCCTTTTCAGCAGCACTGTCGATTCTTGTCATTGCCGCTCTTGCGCCGGTTTTTCCGGTGCACGCGCAATCCGTCGACAGTTTCTTCGACATCTTCTACGGCGTGGAGTTGCCGAATCCAAAATGCGATCCCTGTAAGGCGATTGCAGAGGAGATAGACGCTGTTCAACGGAGTGTCGATGATCTCACAGCACAATTGCGGGCCATCGACAGTGCGATGGACATCATTGACGATGCTATTTCCCTTGGAGAGGAGAATCTGAAGCAGTTGCAGAAACAGTTGGAGGAAATGAATAACCCGAAGAGCTACGTGGAGAGCGAAGGCCGGCGATACGATTCCAGTGACCATGCGGCTATGCAGAGGAGAAATGCAAACCTCTGGCATGCATATAAAGGAGGTCGCATGACGGCGCAGGAATACAGCGATGAGATCGGCAAGCCGTTCGACGATCCGGAAGTCGCGGACGCCCTGGCGATGCTGAAAGAGATCATCAAGGAGCAGCTGCAAGACAGCATCGACGACACGATGAAGGCGATCGAGAAATCGAAGCAGCTTCGTACGGAGATGAACGAAAAGGGCAAGGATCTCTCCGGGAAGTTGGATGCGGAACTCGCGAAGCTTGCCCGGCTCAGGGCAGACCTTGCCGATTGCGAGAAGCGTTGCAAGCGGGAGGATGTGAACGTCATAGAGGACTATGGACTGACTCCCGACCCGAAAGGGTTTTTTGAGGGGCTACTCGATTCCTTGCGGGGATTATTCGTGGACGATGATCCCGTGGGTCCGTTTACGGGCCTCGAAGAGGCAATCGAGGAATTTGAGCGCACTGCTGCGGGAGGTGCCGAGGGTGATCAGCCGACGGAGACGACGGAACTCAATTTCGATTTCCTCTTAGCACCAGAGGCGTTGTTCGGGTTTTTAGATGGTCTAAAATTGCCTCCTCCTGTCTGCCACCTGTGTGATCCTCTGAGAGCAGAACTTGCCGAATTGCAGGCTATTCTTCAGGCCGAGCGCAGCGAGTATGGGGAAGTGGAAGCGAGGCTCGCGGAACTTCGTTCGCAATGGTCCAGGGCGTTGTCTGTCCGTGACGAAGCCAGCAGAGCGCTTGATAGGTTCGACAATCCGTCCGCTTCCGCAGAGAGCGAAGGCAGGTTTATGGATTCCAATGATCAGGCGGCAATGAGGGTCCGTAACGCCGGACTCTGGTCGCAGTACAAGTCCGACGATCTCTCAGCGCAGCAACTGGAGCGCGAGTGGAGCAAGCCGTTCGATGACCCTGCCGTTCGTAAGGAGCTTGAGAAGATTAAGCAGCGCATGCGTAGCGAGCTTGAGGAAGCGGTGCGCAGGGCCGAAGAAGCGATGAAACAACTCGATGAAGCGATCCGCAGTGCATCCGAGCGTTCGATCGAACTCGCCGGAAGCATCGCGGGAAAACAGGTGATGCTTGAGTATTTGCTGAAGCAGATCGAAGAGTGTGAGAAGAAGTGCCGTGAGTCTCTTGTAGAGGATGCGCAAGGCGCAATAGACGGGTATGAGAAATTTATCTTCCCGAAGGACCAGGGTGAGCCTGAGGATATGCAGTACTCGTCCGTCAACGCGGATACCCCGCGCGATGACGGTGATCAAGCGGAGGGACTCATTGACTGGTTGAAACAATTCTTCGGAGGCAACGATGCAGAGGAAGATGAAGATGAAGGAGAAGACCCCGAAGAAGAAGAGCAGTTGCGCTCCACTGCAAGCGAGGTGCGCACTTCCGAACGCGCGTCATCCGCACCTGCGTCATCCAAGGCGGCAGTCTCCTCCGTCGGGAGATCTTCTTCCGTAAAGACATCGGCCAGGTCTGAGTGTGATGTGGGAACAATGACAAAGGATGTCTGCGAAAACTCCTGTTCGGGCAATTGCTTGGAGTCGTACCAGGAGTTCGACGGGCTCAAATGCTTCAAGTGCGTCACCACCCAGACTTCTTCCGCGGCAAAAGTGCAGTGCGACCCGCCGACGGAGACGGAAGCGTTCTGCCGCAAAGATTGCTTCGGATCGTGTGTGAAGTCGTACACCAGAAGCGACGGCGTGAAGTGTTTTGAGTGCGTGGCGGAGCAGAAGTCGTCCTCCACGTCGGCAACGTACACGCAGCCTCTGACATCCTCTTCGAGCAGACCCCAGACAGTCTCTTGTCCCAGCGGCAAAGTGACCGACAGGGCATCCTGCGAATCTCAGTGCTCCGCACAGGGCGGCACCTGCGTCCAGGATAGCGGCTGCTACGGCTGTGTGGTGGTGAATTGTCCGGAAGGAACGTACAAAAACTCCTGTCCTTCCTCCTGTGTGAACGGTTGCGACACGGTCGGCAGCCAGGATGGTGTTTCATGCTATCAGTGCAAGCAGAGCTGTGAGGATGTCTGTGTTCGCAACGGCTACGACCCTCCCGGAACGGACTACACCAATCAGGTTCTCTCTACGCTGAACGGGTACACCTGTGTGTCCGGCGCGAGTGTTTCCATCACTACCGGTACAATCGGTTCCTGCACATGCACGAAGTCGCCGAATGTCTCCGTGAACCAAACGCCTCCGGTCTGCACTGGCACCACGTGCGGAGATGTTGCCTGCGGACAGTCCGCCACCTGTTCCCCGGAACCGAACACGACGGTCACTGTTCGCTGCAACTGGGGCGGATGGAAAGATCTCGGCAATCTCCGGTTCCAGCCGGTTATCGGTCAGTAGCATGAGACAACGTACGTAGCGGAGAGCTCCGGCTCTCCGCTACGATAGGTCCATGCGAAGGGTACTTCTTTTTTGCTTTGTGCTTGCTGCGTGTAGTAATACATCAGTGACAGCTGATCCGGTGGACACGGTGATCTACAGCATCGAAATCGATTCCTACGTTGCGGCGTACACACCGGAGGCCATTCGTCGTGACACCCCCATCTATGCGTACCTTGGTACAGGAGAAGCGAAGATTCCACTGGAGATCATTTGGGATGCCGCAGCAGATGCCCCGGTATTCACCCGGTATTACAAGGAGGAGCCGGGTAGGAGTGAGCGGATCACACCGGTGTCTGTGCTCTGGAGTGCATGGAAAAAGGTGTATCCCGAGATTGCGGTGTACCAGTGACCGGAATTAGACAAAAGTATGAAAATATGATATAATAATCATTAATGGAGACAGACACCAATGAAGCCGCATACTCTGCACTTCCCGTAGATTCAGGACAGTTTCGTGAGTTGCCACACAAGACTGTAGGGCGGCCACGCTCCGTCGCTGTACCTGCAATGCTTGCCACTGCGACATTCGTGCTCGCAGTCTTTATGCTGAGGGCGAATCATCAGTCGCCCGTGGTTGAGCAACGGCAGGGTGCCTCGCATATTCCGGTGTTTGCCGCAGCTCCCGAACAGGAGCCATCCATTCCTTGGGAATTTCTGACACCGGAGGAAGTACTGGTGAATATCGATCCGGATGTTCTTGATCCGGTGGAGTCCACCATTCGCAGTGAAGACATCGATGCGCAGGTGACTCCGCATGAGTTTCAGGTCTTGCCCATTCCCGCACCGCCAGAGGCGGATGCATCGTCATATTCCACGCACGCAGCAGGTATCTACTTCACGTCGACCAGTGCGGGTCGTCGCGATTTCTTTGAAGGGTCTCTGCAGGATCTGAAGAATGCGGGTGGGAATGCGTTTGTGGTCGATGTGAAGGGCAGCGCTGTGTTCTTCGACGCGGAATCCCAACTTGCGAAGGATCTCGGCCTGGTCCGCAAGCAGTATGATTTGCAAGAGTTGATCACGAATGCGCACGATCACGGACTCTATGTCATCGGACGATTTGTTGCCGTGAAGGATGCCGGTCTCGCTCGTGCGCATCCACGGTCGCTGATAGTACATCCGGTCAGCGGAAAGACGATCGGTTATGAGTTTGTCGATCCGGAGAACGAGACAGTTCTTTCATACAACAGTGATATTCTCTGCCTCCTTGCGCAGAGCAGCATCGATGAGGTGAACCTCGATTACATTCGCTTCTCCACGGAGCAGGTCGGGGAACTCAGAGTGTTCTCCACCGAAGAGAAAGCGCGTAAAGTCGGCGCATTCGTATCCATGGCGCGCGAGACCATCGACCGTTGCGGTCCGCGGACTGTGCTTGGTCTTTCCACGTTTGCAATTCTCGGTTGGAATTACGAGGTGAACATGGCAACGCTCGGACAGGATGTCGTTGCCTGGGCACCGAAGGTCGATATCATTTCTCCGATGGCATATCCTTCAACGTTTGCCGCGGGTGCCTACTACGATCCTGCAGTGCATAAGGGCAGCCGCAATTACTACCTCGTCTTGCGCACGCTTGCAGGGTACAAGCAACTTCTGGGTGAGCACGCATGGAAGCTTCGTCCGTGGATTCAGGGATACGGCATGACGCTCAAGGGCATGTCCGATCAAATGAAGGCTGTCGCCGATGCGGGGTTCTGTGGCTTTACCGTCTGGAGTGCGGAGAATATCTATGGAAACACGTTCAAAGCCATGGAGAACTGGAAACGGGGGGAGGAGTGCTGATTACGCGCTCTGCTGCGATAGCAGTCTTGCGATGAGCGAGTTTTGTTCCTGTATCTGGGCCAGCAGTTGCACATGAATGTCCCGTTGGTTTCGCAATTCCTCCGACAGGACTTCCACGACTCGTTTTTGCTCCTGTAATTCCGCGGCAAGCCGCTCTGCCTCCTTCGTCCTGATGAGAAATTGTCCGTGAAGAGGGTCCTGTTCCAGTACCTGTCCCTTGATTCTGTTTTTCGTTTTGATTGCCGGATTTCCGCAATCAAAAACACCTCGTCGAAAATTTCCTGCGCAGCGTCCGTGAAGCGGTCGCTTGTTTCCATCAATGAACGCGTGTCGTTGTGCTCTGCTGCCAGCATCACGCCTTCAGCCAGTGTTGCACCGCCACCGGTGACTGATGGAATGAATTTCCCGGGGAGATGCTGACGGATCTCCGCGAAGATCGCCTGTTGTTCGTTTTCGGGGAGCAGCCGTATGGCTTGTCGTTCGGCACGCGATT
>VGKZ01000021.1 GCA_016866815.1 Candidatus Peregrinibacteria bacterium
GGGGATGCCGTCATCCTTGATGCGTTTGAGAATCTGCTCCTTCACGTCGGGAGCAATGCGATGTGGTTTGCCCATATCTTTCGGGGGAAGTTGTCTAGAGTGTGTCTAAGATATGGGGTACCTGCCAGTAGACATAGACGATGACATATGAAAAAGTTGCTTGAATAGCATTATACCCTCGATTATGTACTTCTTTGGTCATGTCAATTTTTGAATTGGTTAAAGTACTTACTGAACACTTTCTGAAATAGGACTGTCTTTTCGTAGAGCCAAGTATAATGAGCTTCTGCAAAATCCTCACTGAAAATATCGGTAACCTCCTTATTGATAATAATGCGGGATGCTACGGCAGCATCCACCCACTCTGCCGCCTCTCCGATTTCATTCTCAATGTCATCTTTGTGGCTGCGCAGAAACTCAAAGAGCTCCTTGTTCTTATTGATGTACAAATCGCAGCCGATGTAATTCTTGCGTGTGTCTACCCTAAGGGCCACATGCCCCTCAGAGCTCCCCATACTCACGTTGTACCAGTGCTGCGGCCTTGGTGTTCGCAGTCGAATCCGCGCATCATTCAAGCGCACGAAATTCTTGAATTTATTCCAGAACTCCAATTGCTTCAGTTTCGTATCAGTCAGTTCTCCATTACCTGGAGTAGTCTTGATTACCTTTGCCCATTCGTTTGGACTCACGATGATGTCAAACTTAGGCGCCGGATTGGATCCTTCAATTTGCCATAACTCAAGTTTAATGAGAAAGAAGCTAATATTTTCATCAGTATGCTCATTGAGCCATTCAACCGCTTTTTGGTGCTCGTCTCGAACATCTCGCACGATCCAAATAATGATTTCCGCATCGTAGCCTGAGGCATAGGTAATAATCTTGCCCAAGTGGTCGTGGTTTGTGTCCTCCAACTGATTCTCAATGATAATTTTTCTGCCGGATACTTCTTCTTCTCCAAGGATGTCCACACTGAATTTTCCAACATTCGCTTCGGTTTTGATGAGTGTTATATCAACACCAATTTCTTCGCTCAATGCATCAAGGTTCTCCTGCTGAGCCAACCAATTGGTAAAATCTAGAGCTTCGTGACTCCAGACCTCACGTAGCTCAACCCTTTTCAGTTTAGATAATGGCTTTTTCATTATGTTGTCATTGTAACCCTCAATGTGCAGTTTATTAAACTCAATTTTCTTACGATTCTATAGAGAAATAACACAACACACCAAAATGACTGAGCCCCGCTATGACGGAGCAAAGGTTGGTCTACCATGAGTGAGCACCCAAAGAGCACGAAACGAGAGGTAGACTCGGTTCAGAAAAGAAGAATTAGTTCGTCTTGGCTGGTTAAAGACTTGAAGGTCATTAGCTGATACAGAGGTGGCGGCTGCAATTGTTCAGCATGTATTATTGAGAACATTGCAGAGGAGACCAGTACTCTGAAAAATAACTACTTCATCCTCTCATTCGTCAACCGTGCCACCTCATTACCCTCATCCGCAGCTACAGCACAAATCTGCTTGAGTCTTCGAAAAGCCTCCTCCTCTTCATGGCCACACCGACTTCCTCCGAGAGGCGGAATGGGTGTGCTGACCCGGCACAAATCTTCAAGTGACACATGTGAGTGCTCCCTGGCCATTCGCCATAACTTCTCCTTGTCCGCATCGGCGACTTGGAAGTAGACGTAGGGTGTTCGCGCCTGCTTCCACTTCCGCAAGAAATGAATGGAGGCAAGTCCAAGGCAGAAGAGCAGACAAAGGCCTATGAGAGAGGCTACTGCTTCCATACCGCACTACAGTCTAGCACGATGCATGATGTGAAACCTGTGGTGATGCGATACGTTGTTTTGATGGAGATACTGCATTACTTCCACTCTCCCTTGATCAACTTCTGCTTCTTTTCTCGGGTCCACTTTTTGATCTGAGCTTCTCTTTTGCGAGCGGCAGATTTTCCTGCAAAAGATTGCGAGATCCAAGCAAGCCTAAAAGGACCTTGGTTCACAGCAAATCGAGAGCCCTTTCCTGCATTGTGCTCCTGAATTCTTTCATCGGGGTTGGTTGTGATGCCAACGTAATATCGACCGGTTCTTGCCTGTGCTATGTAGACGAACCAAGGCATAGTGAACAAGTATACCCCAATTTGGCCCTTCGACTTCGGCTCGCTGACGCTCGCCTACGCTCCCTTCGATAAAACTCAGGGTAAACAGGGTCATTCGATTCGCTATCAAAAAAATAGGGAGAGTCGAATGGTTTACCATCATTCGACAGGCTCAGGATAAATGAGTGAAAGGAAGGGGCTCTTCGACTCGCTCACTGCGTTCGCTCGCTCAGAGTCATTCGACTCGGCCGAAAAAACCCTTGGCCGGAGTCCGCCGAAGGCGGACGACGACCATGAGCGAGGCGCCGAAGGCGCCGAGTCGAATGGTGGACATCCTGCGAAAAAGTTTACACCGGCTGGAAGAGCTCGTTTTTGGCTGGGCGGAGCATCTTCATAGGCTCTGCTAGGCTTTTCTATCCCTACTTGGAATGATTTGTGATTCCTCACCAATCAAAAGCATTTGTAGCTCATCTGTTTGCCCTCTGTTCACAAGAAAATCGTAAGTATTTCTTGCATCGAAGACAATGCCCAAACGTATACGTGTTTCTTGTATTTTTCGATCTGCCCGAAGAGCATTCCTAGTTGTTGCTTTTGCCTCTTCTTCTAATGAGGGTGGGAGGAAGATTTGCCATAGTTTTAAAGCTGCAAGTTGATGAGCAAAATCAGTGACGCAGTCTGCGAAATCGGCACCATGAATTAGATATGAGTCGTCCTGATGAAGTCCGCCCCAGCGTTCGATGATTTTTTTTAACGTGCCATAATCTACCATTCCATTCACTTGGATTGCGTGCTTGCTTGTTTGGTCTGTTAGTACATGGCTTCGAAAAGAGATTTCTCTTGGGTAGCGCAGTGCGCATTCTCTCATAAAACGATCATCAATCAGCTTATGCTCGCCACCGTATGTAAGCACTGTAGTGTGCTGTGATTTGTTCAATTGCTCATGAATGAGCTCACGGTACCACCACATGTACTCCGCTAGATTTCCATATCTCTCAGGTGGATATTTTTCTTTAGGTACAATGTTTTCTGTAAACGGAAACTCTGGATGAACGAATATTTGCTGTGTTCGCGCTTCTCTTTTCGAGCCACGCTCAAGCTCACAGCTGATCCATTCTTGTGCATCAGGATGCAGCTGTCTGAGTGGTTCTAGAGCTTGGCGAATATCGTCTGGATGAGGTGATGGATTCATCATGCCGCCATCGTATGTATAGATATTTATCTTTAGAAATTTTTACAGAAAAATATAATATTTACTACTATTTGTCACATTTGTTACAATCAGACTATGCGTAAAGTCTCTGATGCCGTGCGTTCAGTGGTGCAGAAATCTCCACAGGCATATCTCATGCTCAAGCAAGGTCATCTCAATTTGTCATCCTACGCGGGATCAATTTCAAGAGAAGTAGAATCTCACACGAAGAAAGATGTGCGGCAAAATACAATCGTTGCTTCACTTGCACGTCTACGAAAAGAAATACAAAAAGACAAGCCGTTGTTACCACGTGTCGTTCTTGATGACATTGCTGCAAAAGCAGGTCTTATAGAGATCTCATTTGAAAAAACGAAAGAAGCACTTACATCTTTGCAAGCGTTCTCGCGTAAGAAGGCAGAAAGCTCTGCTTTCTTTATGATTACACAAGGCATAGGTGAAATTACACTTATTGCCCCAGAACAATGGGAGACCGATATTCAAAAATTGTTTTCGAGCATGAAGCCGAAAATTATTGTGCGTAACCTCGCAAGTCTCACTATACGATTTAGTGAGAAGTATATGACAGAGCCCAACACGTTCTATGCTCTTCTTACAATGTTTGCAATGGAGAGGATGCCCATTGTTGAAATGGTCTCGACGTTCACGGAAATAACCTTTGTCCTTGAGCAGAGGCATGTTGAAAGGGCCTTTTCGATTTTGCATTCACTGCTTATTTCGAAAAGTTAAGATCTTGATTATTGGCTTAGGAAAGCCAATGGTGGACATCCTGCGAAAAAGTTTACACCGGTTGGAGGAGCTGGTGATGGGGTGGGCAGAGCAGATAAAAGCAAATGGCTTATGAAATAATTCGAGAGATTTGAGAATATTTTCAGAGCCAATTGCCGAAGGTGCTTCCGAGGGCATAAACACACCGTCTATTGCATACAGCGGCACTACTTTGTCCGCATCAGACGTGTTTAAGGCATCACGATAAGAGAAAAGTAACTTCTCAATTGCTAATTTTTCTGTATTTTTATTAGGAGCCGAGTTTGAAATTGTATTCATAGTGTTGAATAAGACAAACAAGAGTAAAATGCCCAAAGCTAATATAATTACATACTTGAAAGACTTCATAGTCATTTAATTTTTAGTTGGAAAAGATAAAGTAAACAAGCGCGAAGTGTGGTTTACCATGAGCGAGGAGTCGTTACCGCAGTAACGACGACGAGTCGAATGGTGGAAAGGATTCGGATTGAGTGGAATCATATTTCCAAATTCATACTGCGTTGCAACACCCTGTTTTCTGGTCTTGCTAGTGCTGCTTCGCAGAAACGTTTCTAAATTTCTTTGGTGTGTTCGTTTTGTAGAAATGGATGAGCATCCACACATCCGCAAGGAACGTAGCGGTGATGTCCGCAAAGGCTGGAGACGCTTTGTCATTCGGCGTCTTCATACAGATGTTGTGTTGCTCGGGTAGGGCAGAGATGAGCGTTCTCACAAAAACATCTTTGAGGTCGCCCCATTCCAAATAGGTGTACCGCGGTGACTTCTGAAATTCCTCGGTGTGCAATCCAAATTGTACGAACCGAGTGGAGGCCAGAATCCCTCGCTGCGTAAGATCCTGCGCATACATACGTGCATCATGCACAGCCATCTGCGTGAGCTGCTGCTTTGCCTGCACATTGCTGTTTTTTGCCAATTGGAGGAGTTGAGCGACGACGCCTCCTATCCGATGATCTTGGTCTGTCACATGTAGTCCTGCCACGTGCGCTGGGTCATCTGGCAGAAACAGCTGAAAGTCCTGGAGTGACAACTGGCTTGCTGGCTCGTCTTTTTGCGTAGGTTTTGGAGCGTGCGCAGCATGATGACCTTTGAACAGATGTTGTAGCAGCGTATTCACCGAAGCATTCGCTTTCGGTGCAGCGCTACCGGAAAAATATTCTGGAAACGCTTCGCGGATCATGCGTGTATAGCCAGAGTGGTCATGCTTTTCAGCCACACCATGCACGATGTGCAGAGGTACGAGCATCGCATTATCTCCAATCTCAATGATCTGCGCTCTCCGTGACGCAATCTGATCCAGCACGGTCATCAAAGCCGCACGCCCGTTGGTGTACTCTCTCGTGGGATCAATATCAATGACCTCCGACCCCTCGATAAAAATATTCTCGTCATTGGTGCTACGCAGCTGCGTAGAGCTGACGACATGCTGACCGTCTTTTCGTTGGTAGATAGCCGTTGCTAGTCCGTCGAGAGACATGGCGAAATATTATAAATATATTATTGTTTTTGTCAATGGTGGAGATGCCGGGAATTGAACCCGGGTCCAACGTGTAGAACACGTGCTTATACTGTCATGTTCGCTCTGGACTTTCGGTTCGCGAGAGAGCGAACGAGAGAAGAACCGAAAGGATCAACGCTGGTACACATTGCCTTAGCGTTATGGAGCAATGCATCTCGCTAGTGGCGCCTCATCCGTTAAGCGAGAATCCACGGAGAAGCGTGTTCGCGCTGGGCGAACTTACGCAACCGCAAGTGCGGGCTGCAAGCGGGCGAACCCGCGGGCAGCTGCATCACGGAATGCAGTCATTGCAGAGTTTGCAATTAGGTTTTGCACCAAGTGGGTACGGGAACCGGTGCCATCCCGAACAGAAACGATCGTACTCTAGAATCACGCTGTCGAAGCCTGTCATCCCCAGATTGCATGGAAGGCAAACCTACGGTTTTCCTTCCATGGACCATCCTTTCCCTATAAGGAATCGCTCCAGCCCGCAGCAAGTGCGGGCTTCGCGATACGTTTCTCTATAGGCGGAGGCCATGGGAGTTGGAAACCGATGGTTCAAACGAACGAGTCAGACGAGTCAATAGTGTAGCACGAAACAGTGAAACCCTCTTCTGTTTCCTCTGAATCTTCTGAGTCTTCTGGATCCTCTCTATCACCCGACCGGCAACGTAAACCAGAACACGCTGCCCTGCCCCTCACGACTTTCGAATCCCATCCTTCCGCCTGCGCGTTCCACGATGGTCTTGCAGACGAAGAGTCCGATGCCGTTGCCGTCCGGTTTCATGAGACGGGCGTTGCCTGCACGGGCGAGTCGGCCGAAGATGCGCGGCTTGTCGGCTTCCGGAATGCCGCACCCTCTATCCATGACCGAGACGCGCACAGTTTTTCCCTTACGGGAAACGGCGATGTGAATCGGCGTACCGGGCTCGGAATACACGATAGCGTTTTCCAGGAGCTCGATGACGACACCGTGAATCAATCGCGGGTTGATGCGCACCGTGCCGTCGATTTCCAGTCTCGTTTCGATTCTATTGCCGATGTCCGGACGCTCCGCAGCGATTTGTCGGACAGCGTCACGAACGATGTTCGACGTCGAGACGGACTCATGATGCATGCTTTCATCGCTCTGCACCACATGCTCCGCGCCGCGCAATGCACGGACGATACCGTTCATACGTTCCGCCGCCGTCACAATCTTGTCGCAGGCGTCACTCGAATCACAGGAACCTTCCTTGAGGAGTTCCGCCCACCACTTGATCGTCACGATCGGCGCACCGAGCTGGTGCGATACGAGTTCCAGCAGCGACGCGCGTTCGTTATTCACCATGCGCATAGCCTCGATTTTTCTGTTCCAAACTGCGTAACCGGCCAAGCTCGCCACACTCAGGGCAATCAGGGAAACTGCAATGAGCAGGAGCGGCGAAAACGCACGTTTGGAGAGCGCGAGGTATTCGTGCGCGTTCA
This sequence comes from Candidatus Peregrinibacteria bacterium, assembly GCA_016866815.1. Taxonomy (GTDB): domain Bacteria; phylum Patescibacteriota; class Gracilibacteria; order Peribacterales; family Peribacteraceae; genus VGKZ01. Next base: position 7,035 of record VGKZ01000021.1, read on the forward strand.
TGTCGATACCGAGCGTGCCGGCGACCGTACCGTTTGCCCTGAACACAGGAGCATATCCCGAAATCAACTCGCCCCACTGGTCGATCGTAATTTCTTCATCCACCGTCGGTCGTTCGAAGGCGGGACCCTGCAGTGCACTGATGTCCGAAATATCGTAGAGATCACCGGGGAATGAAGGCTCCTCTTCCGGTTCGATGACACCGTTGCCGTTCTTATCGAGCACATCCCCACTCTTCAGCGCATCGGCATCGGCGATGAACATCAGCGCGTTCGGATCCTTCGTCTTCCGCATGATGTACGCGAAGGAAATATTCGGGACGATGGTGCGGATGCGGTCGAGTTTGACCACGGTATCGCGGAATGTCTTCGTCTTCATGCTGGAAGGCCCTGTGATGCGGTCGATGTCCTCCCCGCGAAACTGCTCGGCTGCGAGCGATGCAGCGGTCATTAACCGCTGTCGGAGGAGATCCTGCATGATCGATTGGCTGCGGGCATACAGAGGAACACCCTCCGCAAATATCAAGAGAAAGAGTGCCGCACCCAGAAACAGGGCAGCCGCGTTGCCTCTGATACACCTGCGGATGCTTTTTGTGTCCATGAATCGCTCAATTATAGCAAATTTCAGGCATTTTTGCTACAGTTGTTCCATGCGAAAACAGGACGAGGAGCGCTGGCCGAAAGTCATCGGAACAGGGCTCGCCTACGTGCAGCACGGTATCGATACGGCCGTGAAAGTCGGTGTGGGATTCCTGGAGGGCTTGGGGGGCGAACAGGCAATCGTTTCCGCACAGAAGAGAACCATTCCGGAGCGCGCGGCGCACGTCGGGAAGACGTTCCTCCGGTTCGTCGGAAGGATCGGATCGAGTTACTTCGAAGAGTACGAGAAGCTCAAGCGAAAAGAGCGCTTTTAACCATCGTCACTTCGTTGCCCTTTTCATTGTAACGGACTTCGTTCATAAAACTTTTCATGAGGAGAACGCCTCGACCGGATGCCTTTTCCACATTCTCCGGATCCGTAGGATCTGGTGCGTTTTTCCAGTCAAACCCCTCTCCTTCATCGCGCAACACGATGGCTATGGACTGGGGCACTCCGATAGCCTCAATACGCTCGATCATCTCGACGCAAAAACGATCAATGAGGGTGACTTCTTCATTCTGTGTCACGGTGAGTTCGACACTGGAAGGTACCATGGGAGGCTGCTCTGCACAGACATGCTGAACGAGCACGCGAACCTCAATGGCACGCGCGTAGAGATTCTTCGTTCGACGTGCCCTCATATCCTGTATGTCGGCATTATGATCGGCAGTTTCACGAAGCTCGGAAGAACGCCCAAGGTTTCCGTGGTACACGCAATTTGAAGTCGCTTCCTTGAATGCCAATTCCACGGAGAAAATCGCTCTTGGCGGAAGAGCGAGCGAACGCATCCATCCTGAAAGTACTTCCCGGATACGCAACATTCTCCTTTCGAGAATACCGGAATATTCCAAATCGCTTTTCACCGCCTCCGGATCATCAACACGCACGTAGGCACGAAGGATCTCTATTTCTTGCAAACCGCCTTCAGAAGCAGCAGACATTGCGGACAATTCTATCCCACTTCCACATTATGTCAAATATTGTTGTCAGACCTGTGCAAAACGCTCATTCGATTGATACACTGACGCCAAAATGAAGCCTCTTTCGACCGATGAAATCCGGCAGAGTTATCTCGATTTCTTCGAGTCCAAGGGCCATGCCTGCATCCCCGGCGCGAGTTTGGTTCCGGAGAATGACCCGACGGTGCTCTTCACGACCGCAGGTATGCACCCGCTGGTCCCCTACCTCATGGGAGAAAAACACCCGTCGGGAAACAGACTGGTCGATGTGCAGAAGTGCGTGCGCACCGGAGACATCGATGAAGTCGGCGATGCGTCGCACCTCACGATGTTCGAAATGCTCGGGAACTGGAGCCTCGGAGATTATTTCAAGAAAGAGGCGATTGCCTGGAGCTACGAATTTCTGACCGAAGTGCTGCAGATTCCAAAGGACATGCTGGCAGTGACATGTTTTCAAGGAGACAACGACGCACCGCGTGACGACGAAGCGGCGGGATTCTGGAAGAGCATGGGTATTCCCGAAGAGCGGATAGGATTTCTTCCGAAAGCCAAAAACTGGTGGGGCCCTGCGGGACAAACAGGTCCATGCGGACCGGATACGGAAATGTTTTACTGGGTTGGCGAGGGTAGTCCTCTGGGGAATCCGGCAACACACGATGCACAGTGGCTGGAGATCTGGAACGACGTGTTCATGCAGTACAACAAGAACGCTGATGGAACGTTCACGCCCCTCAAGCAGCAGAATGTGGATACGGGAATGGGACTGGAGCGTGTTGCGAAAGTACTGCAGGGAGTCGAGACAGTCTATGAGACAGATCGGTTCAAACCCATCGTCGACCTCGTCGTCTCACTCACAGATCACAGTACACAGCTTCCCGCTCGCCACGTTCGCATCATCGTGGATCACCTCAAGGCCGCAACATTTGTGATCGCCGACGGTGTGAAACCGAGCAATGTTGATCAGGGCTACGTGCTGCGCCGTATCATCCGACGCGCGATTCGTTCCGCACGCCAGATCGGCATTCCGTTCGAGGGAGGATTCACGCCACTGATCGCAGGGGAAGTGATTGCGCAGTACGGACACATCTACGGAAACCTGAAGACGAACGCGAAGGACATCCGCGATGTACTCAGTCATGAAGAGCAGCAGTTCCTGAAAACGCTGCAGGAAGGCATGAAGCAGTTCCAGAAAATTACCGGCACGCTCAAGAGCAACACCATCGCGGGGCAGGACGCCTTCCACCTGTACGACACCTACGGCTTCCCGATCGAGCTGACGAAGGAAATCGCCGCAGAGCACGGCTTTGCGGTTGATGAAAAAGGTTTTGCAAAATCCTTCGAGGCGCACCAGGACCTTTCCCGCAAAGGCGCGGAGCAGAAGTTCAAAGGCGGACTCGCCGATCACTCGGCGGAGACGACGAAGCTGCACACGGCGACACATCTGCTGAATGCGGCGCTGCACACGGTGCTCGGTCAGCACATCAGTCAGAAAGGAAGCAACATAACTGCGGAGCGTCTGCGCTTCGACTTCAATCATCCGGATAAGATGACACCGGAGCAGATCAGCGAAGTCGAACGTCTCGTGAACGAAGCGATCGCAGCCGACTTACCCGTCTCCTATCATGTGACAACAGTGGATGGTGCAAAGAAGGAAGGAGCAATCGGAGTCTTCGGTGAGCGGTACGGTTCGGAAGTGAAGGTCTACGTCATGGGAGACTTCTCCAGAGAAATTTGTGGAGGTCCCCACGTGTCGAGGACCGGAGTCCTGGGGTCGTTCAAGATTCAGAAAGAAGAGAGTTCTTCGGCAGGGGTTCGCAGAATTAAGGCTATTGTGAGTGGCGGACCGGCGGAGGTGGAAGTGGCGGGAGAGGATTTGCTAAGCTCTGACGGTGTGTAGACATTCCCTCCTCATCGCGCTTGCCCTCCTGCTTGCTCCTGCAAGCGCCCTCGCTGCAACCACGACATGGAACTTCGCCGGGGAGAAGAAGATCGACGGGTGGAACTACGGAGGACTGACGACCATGCAGCTGCAACCTGAAGGACTCCTGATTCGCACAGAGACCGCAGGGCAACTGGTGAAAGTCGCGGACATCGGACACAGCGTCACCACCATCACCGTTTCCTACACCGCGTTGAATCCCAGCGACGGTATTTTCCTCTGGAAGCCGAAGGGGGCATCGCTGAACCAGGTGTACCAGCTACCGGTCAGTTTCGAAGCTGGTCACCGGAAGCTGGTGCTGGATATGCAGAGAATACAGGAGTGGGATGCAACGAGTGACAGGATAGGGCTCGGGTTCAACCCCGGCACAAACCTGATCCTCGAGAAGATAGAACTCGGCTCCCCTACTCTGACTGCACGCATCATCTACGGAGCAAAAGCGTTCTGGACCTTCGATGAGCTGCGACCCTACAGCATCAACTTCCTCTGGGGACCGCTCCTGGCAACGAGTGAAGAGCAAGTTGCGAACATGTACAACGCACTGCCGCCGGGAGCACCTTCGGCAAATGCATTCCTGTATGGCGTCATCGGCCTCGCGCTGCTCACGTACCTGATTCTGAAACGCTTCAGAGGAAAATATGCCACGATGACACGGCGCGCGTTCACGGTATTCGTCTGCGTGACCGCAGGCATCTGGATGATCTACGACCTGCGCATGGGACTGGAGTTTGTGAGCTATGCAAGTAAAGACTGGAAGACCTGGTGGTCGCAGCCGCTGGAACTGCAGGACTTCCGTGACCGCGGGAGCTTCAATGCGTTCCTGAACAAAGTGCAGCCGCTCATCAAAGATGAGAAGGCGTTTGTCTTCGTCGCGTCCCACGGGTGGCCCTACTCGGGACAAATGCGCTACAGCGCATACCCCGCACGCCCGCTCCCGAGCGATGACCCTGAAACGCCTGGTGCGACGCTCTGGGTCGTCTACGGCAGACAGGACATAGTCTTGAAGGACAAGAAACTGACGGTTGACAGCGTGCCTGTGACACCGGAGGGGGAAATGCTTCTGGAATTCGAACCCGGTGCCTTTGTCTTCCGCATCGACCAACTAGCTTCCAAACCCTAGTTCCCCATTTCCTTCGTTCCCTACACCCTACTCCCTACCCCCTCACCCTACGCCCTACCTGTGGCTCCCCATCGGCCTCCTCCTCCCCACGCTCTGCGGATACTTCGCTCTGGCTCTGCTGGAAGGAAAAACACGGGTGCTCTCTCCTCTCGAACGCGTCTGCATGGGCATGTTCCTCGGAGGGACGCTCTTGATGTACCTCACCTTCCTGGCGCATGTCGCGGGAGTGGTGGCGTTCACACGCAACGGATTCCTCGCGGTGCAGATCGTCACGACGGTGGTCCTTGGAATGTTGTTTGGGAAATTCCGGATGAAAACGCCGGCGATACACATACATGATGCGCACCACCGGTGCGCATCTACGGGGATGCAAAAAATGATTGTGTGCATCTTTGGTGCATGGATCATCCTTAAATTGATCGCCGGCTTCATCGTCCTTACGGGTCCCGCATATTTCGATGACACAGTGAATAACTGGAACATACGGGCGAAATCCTATGTGCAGATGCATGAACTGGTCCTGGAGATCGAACCGGGCAAAGGCGTCGGTACGGGTTCGTACCCTCCCACCGTGCCGATGTTCAAAGCATGGCTGACCCTCCTCAATGGAGGGCAGTGGCATGAGGGACTTGCCAATGCGATGCACGAAGTGTGGTACGTGTGTGCGCTCGCACTGCTCTTCTTTGCACTGAAGCGCATGACGGGTACAGGCTGGGCAATCATCGGGACGTACATCCTCTCGGCAATCCCCCTCTATACCATGCACGGCATGGTGGCATACGGCGACGGATTCCTGTCCCTCCATATTTTCCTGGCGGTGAGTCTGCTCTTTCATGCGGTACGCAGTGCAACAACCGAAGAACGTTCTGCATTCGTGCGGCTCCTGGCCTTTGCTGCAGCACTGCTGGTGTTCACCAAGAATGAAGCCATTCTCCTGCACCTCCCGCCGATTGTGTTGCTGCTGCTTCTCTGGCTCGGACAGAGTGTCGTGAACAACCGGATGACCAAGGCCGAAGCACTCAAGCACATCCTGACTGTCGGCTGCGCAGTGGCCGCGGTGCTTCTCCCGTGGCTCTTCTTCAAGTGGGCCAACGGACTGACCTTCGGCAATGCAAAGGGAATTGCCGGTCTGGAACTCTCCTGGCATGAGAAAGTCCTTTCAACCATCTTCGTGAATACGTTCCTCGAAGGAAACTGGTCCATCCTGCCGGGTATGCTCATCGCGCTGCTGGTGCTCCGTCCACGCGACGCGTTCCTCTCTCCTGTCTTCATCCTGACGGGATTCTTCCTCGCGGTGATCATCGGCCAGCTTCCGATCTACCTGCTGACTGCACTCGCAGTCGAAGCGGTGAATCAGACGGGGTACGCGCGTGGAATCATCCATCTGGTACCGGTCATCGTGATGGCAACGACGATTCTCCTGTGGAAGTGGTGGGAGAGTGAAAAGGAATGAATAGGGAAAAGTGTCATCCCGAGTGATCGGTTTCGTGCGCTTCGATACAATTTTGCGTCGCTTCGCTCCGCAAAATCACTCAGCGTGACACGAAACCGATTGTATCGAGGGATGACAATGCCAATACAGTGGCATCCAACCTCATTCCCCGTTATCCTTCCCCCATGCAGTACGCCGCCGTTCTGGGTCATCAACCACACTTGAGTCTCGCG
>VGKZ01000022.1 GCA_016866815.1 Candidatus Peregrinibacteria bacterium
TCCATTCCTACAACACCGACCGTATCCACACCGCGCTCAGGATGCCACCGCAGACGTTTACCCTACGCTACGAAACGACACGATTCCTCATTCCTAGCAATGTGTCTTAAGAAAGGGGTACTTGCCATTTAGAATCGTTTTGATCCAATGTAGCGAAAATCCGAGTTCTACGAACTTTTTAGCAATAACCATGATATCCTGACTCAAGAATCGAGGAAGTTCGAAATGACTTCGCACAGCTCCATCACACTTCGCCCCTCTTCGCGGGGCTACGCGTGGTAAACCTTCGGTTTACCATTCATTTACAATACGAAGTGTGCCCCGCGTAGCCCGAAGGGCGAAGTGGGGCAAAACAGATCTGGCTCGCGGCAATAAAAAACGGTATCATGTAGCCATGTCCGTCATCCTCTTCCTCGCATCCAAGGCAGACCAGGAATTCGCAGAAACGATCGAAAAGACGCTCTCGGAGCTGGGAGTGGCCTCCGAAAGCATGACCGCTTCTGCTCATAAGGTACCCGAGAAAGTGGTGCAGATGGTCGACGATATCAACAAACGGAAAGAGCCGACGGTCGTCATTGCCGTGGTCGGGATGAGCAACGGTCTCGGTGGCGTGCTGGCAGCCAACTGCGTCCACCCGGTCATCAACTGCCCTCCGCACAAAGATCTCGACGAATACACCATCGACATCCACTCGAGTCTGCGCATGCCTTCGGATGTTCCTGCTCTGACGGTCCTGCACCCGAAGAATGCCGCTCTTGCCGCTGCGAAGATCCTGGGAGGCAGCGACCCGAATATCCGGAAAAAGGTTGAGGAGCGGATCAAAAAGGTGAAGTCTGGTTATTGATGAAAGCAAGCGAATGGCTGACCGATTGGCAGTTTGAAGCGCTGGTTGCCATTGAGAATCTGACGAGTCTGCGTCAGGGCACAGTGCGATCCGGTAACGAACTCACGAAGCACATCGCAAAAGTTTTCAGCACCGCACAAAAACTTTTGCTGGCATATGAACCGCTCGATTTCGCAATCGATGCAGAAGATCAGAAAGCCCTGTGTGAATTGAAGGATGCTACAGAATTATTTCTGCAGGCAAATGCCGTACACGATTGCCATCAGGACAATATCGATCTGCTGAAATACGAGATTCGATCGCACATGAACGGAATAGGCAAACGCGGTTCTCGATGAATGCCTGAGTTCATGCTAGCATCGCTCTATGGAACTCACTCTTCCCCTGTTGCAGGAAAAACTGAAAGAATGGAATGGCTGTGCGCTATCGAGAAACGCAAAACCTGTTCTGGGAGAAGGAAACCCCAATGCCGCGGTCATGTTCATCGGCGAGGCTCCTGGTGAAAAAGAAGATGAGCTAGGGAGACCGTTCGTGGGTGCTGCGGGAAAATTTCTCGATGAACTGATCGCATCGATCGGCTGGAAACGCAGTCAGGTCTACATCAGCAACGTCGTGAAGTACCGTCCGCCGCAGAACCGCGACCCGACACCCGAAGAGAAAGAGCAATGCATGCCCTGGCTCAAGCTGGAGATCGCGCTGATCAAACCCAAAGTCATCGTGCCGCTCGGGCGTCACAGCCTCGGGCATTTCTTCACGAAGATGAGTATTTCGACGGCCCATGGAAACGCCCAGAAACTCACCCATTCGACAGGCTCAGGGCAGACCGATGACGTCACGATCTTCCCCATTTATCACCCCGCCGCGGCATTGCACAACGGCAATCTGCGACAGGCGCTGTTCGATGATTTTCAGAATTTGAAGAAGCATCTGGAAGAACGCGGTATTGCACCCTGATTCGAAATTCGTGATCCGTCATCCTCAATTCGTGATCCGCAGGGCAGAGTAGTATGATCTCCATCGTTCATTGACGGTACGAATCACGAATCGCCAATCACGAATCCCGCGCTATGAATTCTCTTCTCTTCGGCATCAGCATCGCAGCCATTCTCTCGACGACATCGCTCCTGATCGTTCTGCTGCGTGTCAGCCCCCTGCTCGCACCCGTGCAGGCATTGAGTGCTTTTTTCATCAGCGTTTTTCTCAGCATCTCCACCCTGGCAACGCTGCTCTTCATTCTCCTCTGGAAACATGTGCCGCACCTGAACTGGGACACCGGAACCCTCACGAGTATCGCATTCCGCCAGGGTGTCTTTCTCGGAACGGCAACGACCATCCTGATCGGATTCCATGTCCTGGGTCTCCTCAACTGGTGGATCGCGGTGCTGATCTATGGCGTATTTCTGCTGGTGGAAACGGCTTTGGAGCACTGAATGGGAAGTAAAGAAGGTAAAGTAGGTAAAGTAGGTAAGGGAGGTAAAGAAGGTACGGTCGGTAATGTATGGAAGCTACGTATTGCGGGTATGTTCCTGACTTTCCTCACGTACCATACCTATCGTACCTACCATACCTACCATACGTACCATACCTACCGTACAATACGTCCATGACCGATTGGTCAACCTACGAACGGCGAATCAACGACGCAAAAGGCCCCGCCGACCTTGATGCCATCGATCAGGAACTCTTCGGCAGAAAAAACGGTACGCTCACGACTGCGCTCAAAGAACTGGGTTCACTCCCGGAAGCCGAGCGCAGAACGAAAGCGCAGGAACTCAACGAGTGGAAGAAAAAGCTGACCGGAGCAATCGACATCCGCAGAAAGGAGCTTGCGTCTCCTTCGGATGACACTCTGAAGAAGAGCGACACGATCGATAGTACTCTGGAACTCCCCGGAAAGTGCCGGGGACACCTGCATCCGATTCCGGAATTCATCCGTCAGGTGGAGGAAGTCTTCGGAAGAATGGGCTTCGATGTCGCCTACGGTCCGGAGATCGAGAGCGAGGAGAATAACTTCAACAAACTCAATATCCCGGAAACGCATCCGGCGCGCGACACGCAGGACACATTCTGGATCAAAGGCGTACAGAATACCGTGCTGCGGACGCACACCTCACCGGTACAGATCCGCTACATGCAGGAGAGAAAGCCGCCATTCCGGATGATCTGTCCGGGGAAGACCTACCGCAAGGATGCCGATGCCACGCACTCGCCCATGTTTCACCAGTTCGAAGGGCTGATGATCGGCAAAGATGTGTCGCTTGCGAACCTGAAAGCTGTCCTCATCACCGCCATGCGCGAACTGATCGGCCGGGATGTGGATTTCCGCTTCCGCACCGGATTCTTCCCGTTCGTCGAACCGGGTCTGGAGCTCGACATGCTCTGGAAGGGCGACCTGAAAGAGAGCCGCGAAGGAAAGTGGCTGGAGATGGGAGGCTGCGGCATGGTGCATCCGAATGTTCTCAAGAACGTCGGCATCGATCCTGCGCAGTGGCAGGGCTTCGCCTTCGGGTTCGGTATCGAGCGGCCGCTGATGATCAAGCACCGGATTCCCGATCTCCGTAGTTTCTACGAAGGCGACCCCAGATTCCTGAGACAGTTTTAGAACTCCTCCTTTTCAGGGCACAGTGTGAAGGAATCTGCATGTGCATCGTCGACATCTTTTTGCATCATGCATCTCCATCATACAATCCTCGGAAAATATTACCGCTGAATGGGGGGCGGTTTCACCTCCACCGGCATGGGAGGAGGGGTTACCTCTATAGGTGAATTGTATTTTTGCATTTCACGAAATTGTAGCAGATTCCGTTCTTTTTTTCAACAGTTTCTATGCTCCCCACTTCTCGGGATCGCTGGCAAACGCAGCAATACGGTCGACGTCGTCGCGGTTGATCCTCCCCTGCTTCACCGCAACGTCGAGAAGCTTGCTGAATGTGCAGAGCGGATGAAACCTGATACGGGCTTCCGACGCCGCATCACGCGACGCAAAGAGCTCATACGAGAAGATCGCGACGACATCACCAACCGTTGCTCTTCCTTCCTCACGGAGTGTGTTGACCGTCGAAACCGAACTGCCTCCTGTGGAAATTAAATCCTCGATGACCACCACATCCTTTCCCGGTTTGAGATCCCCTTCGATCAGTTTCTTCGTACCGTGCTCCTTCGCCTTGGAGCGGACATAGACAAAAGGAAGACCGAGGCGGTCCGCCACGAGCGCAGCCCAACCGATGGCGGCGGTCGCGGTTCCGGCGATGCAATCCGGTTCGACATGAAGCGAGGAGATGCGGCTGACAAACGCATCAACGACGAAATTGCGCACCTCAGGGTGGCTGTACAACATGCGATTATCGCAGTAGATGGGAGACTTGATGCCGCTGGTCCACGTAAACGGCGGATTCATGGACAGCTTTACCGCACCAATATTGATGAGAAGCTCTGCAATGCGTTCTGAATGCGGCATATATCATGTGATGTACGTAGCCGCAGGTCTGTGACCTGCGGACCGTCCTCCCAGGCGGACGGTGAACGGGGCAATACACGATCGAGAATCTTGCGACATGGATTGCCCTGCGATTGTAGTGCAGTATCCTTCCTAGTACCAGCTCGACGCATGGATAGAGAAACCGAATATCGGTTGCAGGAGCTTCAGAAGACTTTTCTGGAGGAAAACGTCAAGCTCAATCTCTCCGCTCTTCGGGATGAAGAATCCTGTTGGATCGGCAATGTCCTCGACAGCCTTCCCCTGCTTGAACTCGATTTCGCACACAGAGAGGATGCACAGATACTCGATATCGGCACCGGAGGCGGCTTTCCGCTGCTGCCACTGGCAGTCTGCAAACCCCGTTGGCACTGTACCGGCCTCGATTCGACAGGAAAGAAACTCGATGCCATCCGTCGTATTGCCGATGCCCTCGGCCTGACCAACGTCGATCTGCTGAACGGACGTGCGGAAGAACTGGGGCATGAGCCAGGACACCGCGAATCGTACGACATCGTGACCGCCCGCGCTGTCGCTCCGCTCAGTACCCTGCTTGAGCTCACGGTACCATTTGTGCGCATTGACGGGCACTTTGTCGCATGGAAGAGTCTGCACTGTGAAGATGAACTCGCCGAATCCGATGCCGCGCGCAAAGCACTCGGCTGTACCCTCATCGACCGGAAAACGTATGATCTCGGTGGCACATGGGGGCAGCGGCAATTGCTGATATTCCGCAAAACCTCTGCCACACCGTCAGATTTTCCACGCAAAACAGGAATTCCAAAAAGTGAACCTATACGCTAGCGATCATTCCCTACGCCCTACGCCCTACGCCCTACGCCCTACCCCCTACGCCCCTGCCCAAACCCTACACCCCCAACGACGCATGGTCCCAGAAGGCACGGAAAGAGGGATACCGCGCACGATCGGTCTACAAATTGATGGAGCTGGATGCGAGATTCACACTGCTGCGTCGCGGCATGACCGTACTCGATTTGGGTGCGGCGCCGGGAAGCTGGCTCCAGTACACCGCCAAGACCATCGGCCCGAAGGGTGTGGCCATCGGCATCGACCTGCAGGAGATCGAACCGATCGACGGCGTGAAGACGCATGTTGCGGATATTCTCGACCGCGAATCGATCAAAAAAATTATACAAGAAGAAGGGCTAACCACTGTGGATCTCGTTCTATCGGACCTCGCGCCTTCCACTTCCGGAATACGCGACGTGGACCAGTGGCATTCCGTTGAACTTTCGCAGGCCGTCACTGACCTCGCAACGGAAGTCCTGAAACCAGGTGGAACATGTGTGATCAAGGTCCTGCGGGGCGCGGACTTCGATGAATTTCATCAGCAACTGAAAAAGGATTGGAAGAGCGTGAAGATCGCGATTCCCGATGCGACGAGAGACCGGAGTAAAGAGGTGTATGTGGTATTGAAGCGATGAGCTGTAAGCGTTGAGCTCTTAATTCTATATCACAGCTCATAACTCACAGCTCACAGCTCATAGCTCACAGCTCACAGCTCATCGCCATACCCGTCAATCGCAACCTCCGCAAACCTCCGATATACTCAGCACATGATTGTCCTCAAGAATGTCGGCAAAACTTTCGGTTCCGTAAAAGTCCTCGAATCCATCAGCTTCCGGATCAATCCGGGAGAATTTGTGTGCATCACCGGAAAAAGCGGCGCAGGAAAATCGACGCTACTTCACCTACTCACGGGTGCGGAGATGATTTCCAGAGGGAGTATCGAGATTGACGGCGTCGATCTGCGCACAGTCCCCGCACCGGTCATGCAACTCTTTCGTAGAAGGTTGGGAATCGTTTTTCAGGATTACAAATTGCTCCGGAACCGCACTGTAGCCGAAAACATCGCATTTCCGCTCGAAGTTTGCGGCGTGCCGGACGCGGAAATCACGAAGCGCGTCCGGACGGTACTCGCGCAAATGGATCTCACGAAGCATGCCAACACGCTTCCTGCGGCGCTCTCTGGCGGAGAGAAAGCAAGAACGGCAATTGCACGTGCAGTCGTCCATTCCCCCCTTATTCTGCTGGCAGATGAGCCGACCGGAAACATCGATCCCGAACAATCACTGGAGATCATGCGCCTCTTCCGGGAAATTCACGCGAAAGGCACAACGGTGGTCATCGCCACACATGACACCGGACTCGTTGACGAACTCCAGACGAGAGTGATCGAATTGAAGGATGGAAAAGTGTCACGCGACAGCGTCGGGGGGTATGCAAAAACAAAACATGGTGCGGAACCACATGTGGCTTCGCACGGAAAGCATGACGTGTGCAAGGAAGAGAGCGACACCGGAAATCACAGAAGAAAAGTCCGGGTGACGGCGGTGAGTTCGTGATCAGTGATTCGTGATTGGTGATCCGGATCACGGATCACGAGGTACGAATCACGATTGCTTGAGCGGAAGCTCTTCTTTTTTGGTACCCTCAATAGACCCTAAGGGGTACCACCGCACCAGTGCCGTCGAGACGAGAAGGAAGTACAGCATTTCGGGTACGACAATCTTCCAGTCCATCAATCCGCGTGAAAGCACGACCACATCAATGAGGAAGATTGAAAAGTGCATGAGCAGCAGCATCCAGATAATCGCACCGTACTTCAGAGGTTTGAACAGGGGAAGTAATCCCCCGACACCGAAGACGCCGATGAGCGCACCGATCGTCATGGTGAGATACTGCTGGACCTCCGTCGGAGGAGGCAGCCTGAACAGAGAACTCACTACATCGGGCGAAAAGAAAAAGAGATACGCAACAGAGAGGTTGCCCGTGCATACGAGTGCCAACACGAGCCGCAGAGGAGTGAATGATTGCTTCATGCGGCGAGCTTATCACTTGCCAGAGAGCACGTACATGCGTACCAACGGCAAGCATCGACACGTGCCATTCGCTCTCATGTACAGTACAATCGCCACATGACCACCTACAAAGACGCGGGAGTCGATATCGACGCAGCGGACGACGCAAAGCGCGCAATGAAAGATGCCATCGATACCGGAGATAAACGGGTCCTGACGTCTCTGGGGTCGTTCGCCGCTCTCGTCGAAGGCAAATTCAAAGGGTACAAACAGCCCGTCCTTGCCCTCAAAATGGAGGAACCTGGCAGTAAGCAAAAACTGGCGTTCGAACACGGTTTCGTCCGTTCCATCTGCTTCGACACCGTGAACCACCTGGTGAACGACATTGCCGTGATGGGAGCTGTCCCCCTCTACGTTCAGGATCTCATTATCTGCGGAAAACTGGAGAAGTCCGTTGTGACGGAAATCGTGAAGGGATTTTCCGACGCGTGCAAAGAGCAGGGATGTGTCCTGACGGGAGGCGAAACGACCGAGCAACCAGGCGTCCTGGCATCCGGCACGTACGCTCTTGCAGCGAGCGTGGTCGGCATCGTCGACAAACCGAAGATCATCGACGGATCGGCAATCAAGGAAGGAGACACTATTCTCTCCGTCGCCAGCAATGGCCTGCACACCAACGGCTATACGCTCGTTCGAACACTGATGGAAAAAGACCCTGCACTCATGGAGAGCGATGTCGCCGGCGATACGTTCCTCGCTGCAGTCATGCAACCGCACACCTGCTACTTCGGTGCGCTGAAGGGTCTCTTCGGTGACGCAGGTCTGCACGGTCTCGCACACATCACGGGTGGAGGCATGCAAGGCAATATCGACCGCATTCTCCCGAAAGGTCTGGACGCACGCATCGATCTGGAAACCGTCCTCATTCCTCCGGTCTTCGGTGCCATCCGCACTGCGGGAAGCGTTCCGGACGCAGACATGCTCAAGACCTACAATATGGGTGTCGGCATCGCCGTCGTCGTCGACCCTGCGAGTGCGGAAACGATTGTCACGCACTTCCGCGAAAAGGGGCACGATGCATACCCGATCGGAAAAGTTGTTTCCGGACACCGGAAAGTAAAATTCGAAGGGGAGCTGCAGTGGAATCGCGACTCAGAAAAGACGAAAACACCGGGCCATTGAAATGCTCTTGTTGTTGTGGAAGTTGCAGTACTACACTTCACGCATGTTGAGCCAAGTCGCTGACTACGACATTGCACTCGCACTGGACTGGCTCTCAACGACTCCGAAAGAACCGGGACCCATTCGCATCCGGAAAATTATCCTTCGGGCGACTCTTGCTGTAGCTGCACTTTTGAGTGCGGATACGGCACGCGTGATCATGTGCCGGGAAAAGCCCCAATCGTGTGCTGTCGCCCCTCAACTATCACTACCGCTGGATGTCGATTCCCTGACGCGCGACACTCCGATACCGGAGCTGTTCGATGCGTTGAGAAATCCCAAGGATGCATCCGCATTTCTGAGAAAACACATCCAGTCTGAAACACCCCAGTCCCCTGCTGCCTTCACAGGTACATTCCGCGACAGCACGACCAAATTCCTCGGGAGAGGAACGGGATGCTGCAACAATTACGCCCAGTTCTGGGCGGATCTGTGGGAGTCGACGGGCAGGAAATCCTACCTCGTCTCCATGTGGCCGACAGAGGAGCACCGTAACCGCAGCAGAGGCGAAGGCTTCAAAAGCAAGAATAGCTGGCATATGGTTGCCGCCTACTCGCGAATGGACCCGAGCACGGGAAGACAGGAGTATATGATCGGTGACAACGATTCCTATCTGATTTGGGAAAAGAGCCTCGAGGAGTACGCCCACTCAAAAGGCATGAGCATCCTCCCGATCGGTGGTATTCAGAGGTTCACGCCGGTCAACGACGCTCATGATTTCCGCGCGAAAATATGGGATCTCTGCTCTGCCAACAGCATTCCCGAGGTCTCCGACGAACCGGCCGTAAGGGACATCGTCGTCGCGGCGATGCGGTAACGGATCCACATTGAAAAGGCTCTATCGAAGGCAAATCTGCCGCGCGTGCTCATAGCAAAACTCGAAAGCGTCCGTGACAATATTTGACATACCTTTCCAAAGAACTAAGATGACGGAGGTTTGAAGAACAATTGCACGATTTCCCTGGGCCTCCTCTCTCTCCCTGCACTGAGCACAGTCGCAGTGCTCCTTATGGCGGAAGGCAGGCCGCGTGCGTAAGTTCTGAAAAGACTTCGAGACACGGGCCTCCCTTCCAAGCGAGGCACGGCTTTTAGTTTTTCTTTTTCCTACCACTATGAACACCGAACGACACGAACAGAGTATCATCGACGAAGCCGGACGTTACGGACCGGATGAAATCGATCGAATGCGCCTCATGGGTATACGTGTAGAACGTGGATTACCGGAACAAGTACCTCAACCGGACTTTGAAATGCTTGTCGCATCAGACCGCGATCAGCCGTGGTACTCCCGTACTGCAGAAAACATACTGCGTGCGATCTATACCGGCAATGGTGAGGCGGTCGCACAGATCCGTGCGCTCATCGGAAAGAACGACTTTGACATTACGCACTGCCCTGTCCGTCACCTCATCAACACTGCGGCTCATAAACATTTCACGGAGCAGCAAAGAGCAATGGTAAGCGCCGCCATTGACCGGGCATGCAGCAGCAATGCAAAACTGGATGCCATCGAAGCTACAATCGTGCGAGGGTCACCTGCAGAATGATGAAGGCGATCATCGGAAACGCCGCTGCGATCATCGATCGTACGGGGCGTTTTCGTGAATAATTGCGCACGGCGAACATGCAGGAGACACTCCACACGACGAGGCAGGAACCGGCGAGCGCAATCAGGAGAAACAATCGATTCGGGGACAGAGTTTCATCAATGCCCAACCAAATGTAGTACACCCCAGTATTGACTCCCGCGAGGATAATGGCGGAAAGACCGAGAAGGGCGGCCACGCAGCCCAATGTAATGAAATTCCGAACGCTCTGCATAGACACAGAATACAGCAGATCAAGTCACTACTGCGATGATGGAAACAAGCTATACTGCGTTCAGAATATAATTCCGGAAGCAATCGGCACTTTTCTGGGCAACGCTGCTTGGACTGCTCTGCTCTGCATGTGCCGCTGACGATACCTATTCCCGTGCGCGGGTTGTCGAGATCATTGCGGAAGAAATCGTCCGGACTCTTGTCGGAAGCTCGACACTTCTCCTCGCGGTCCCCGTCTCGACCTGGCTTGTAGCGCTCGCATTCCGGAATGGAAATTCCACAGGCTGTGATCGAAGAAGCCCCTGCGGACACCGGCACTGACCGTTATATATGATCAAATTTTGTATTCTTATTTTTTGTTTTCTGAAAGGGCTGAAATTCAATTCGCCTACACTATAAGAATCTGTGCAATGCTGAAGTAAATGACGATACCTGTCACGTCTACGAATGTTGCGACAAACGGACTGGAGGCGTAACCGGGATCAAAGCCAAAGCGACGGAACACAAGCGGAAGCATGGCACCGACGAGTGTTCCCCAGAGGCAGATGGCCGCAACGGACTCGCCGATGACGAGAGCGAGCGTCCAACGGTCCGCACCGCCGAGAATGGAACTCGGTGTGAACGAAGCACGCAGGAACCCGACAGCGCCGAGAGCAGTACCGAGAGCGAGACCCATGAGGAGCTCCCGACGTAAGAGCTTCCACCAGTCCTTCGGCGTGACCTCGCCTAATGCAAGAGCACGAGTGACCAGCGTTGCCGCCTGTGAACCGCTGTTGCCTCCCGTAGAAATACAGAGCGGAACAAAGAGTGCAAGAACCGTGACAGCAGCGATGGAATGATCAAAACTCGCAAGCGCAGTGAACGTGAAGAGTTCCGCGATAAAGAGAACCGAAAGCCACACGAAACGCTTCTTCCACACCATCATAAACGTCGTACCGAGGTACGGCGTCTCCATCGGAAGAACAGCGGCCATGCGGTAGGCATCTTCGCTCGCCTCCTCTTTGGCAACGCGAAGAAGATCATTCAAGTGAACGACACCGAGAATCTTATCGCGCTCGTCCGTCACGCAGATGATGTCACAGTTCTCCTTTGCCATGAGCTCCAGCACCTGCTCCCGGTCCGTGGAGTGCACAATGGAAAGTACGGGCTTTGCAATGGTGCCGACAGCCACTCCTCCTGCAGTGGAGACGAGAAGCCTGGGTGGGATCCAATGCACACCGCCTTTGTCGTGAATGAGAACGACAGGTACCTGCTTGTGAATCTTCGCAAAGTCACGAACAGCGGTGACGGTGGCAGAAACCAGAGCTTGCGGATCAGCTTCGAGAAAAGCGAGATCCATGAGACCGCCTGCAGTATCGGGTTTGAACGAAAGAAGCTTTTCGATACGACGCTTGCGGTCTCCCTTCAGAAGAGCCAATACGTGGGTACGGTGATGCGGTTTGAGTCTCTGGAGTATATCGGTCGCATCATCCTCATCCATAAAATGCAGGAAACGCGCAATGGTAAAATCGGAGAGACGCGGAAGAACGGCTTCAACGGAATCTTCCTCGAGAAGAAGAATCACTTCGGATTGGAGCTCCGGAGGCAGGAACAAAAAAAGTTTCCGCTTGCCGCGGGGCAATTCATCGATGACATCGGCGATGGTGCGGGTGTCTTCATGTTCGAGAATATCGCGCAATTCGCGATCGTCCTTTTCGTGAAGAAGGCCATCGATGCGTCGAAGAAGTGCGGAATCCATACAGACAATGAACGCGTATATGCTATAGGGCCTTTTGGATAATGGGAAGGACTACTCTGCAGCATTCCTGTCTTTTTCACCGGACAATCAATGGTCAATTACTCCTCACGAGAATGTTCAGCAACGCGATAATCTTGCTGACTTCGGCGCGATTGATGGTTTCATCCGGTCGGAAGTTTCCCGTATTGTCATCACCCGTCACAAGCCCGTAAAATGCTGCAGTGGCTATGGCGGCAGCATTCGGATGATCTGCGGGAACATCGGAGAATGGCGGAACGGCATCCGGCGCACGGAGAATGCCGGAGAGTTCGAGAATCATCTGGACTACTTCACCGCGCGTCGCCGAGGAATGAACATCGGCGGAAGGTGTAAACATTGAAAGATTTTTCTTCTCTGCCAGAGCGACATACGGGGATGCCCATGTACCAGCGGCACTGTCATTCCGCGGAGGTGGCAATGCACCAAGATCCGAGCCGACCGCTATGAGCACCATTTTCAGGGACTCCGCGCGAGTCACCGCGCTCGTCACTCCAAAGACACCCGTCGGCTTTCCCTCCTCATCGACGTAGCCATGTGCGATGTTCTCCTCGATCAGGGTAGAAACGAATGGTGCAAACCATGAATTGACTGGAACATCCTGATACAAAACAGTATCGGAAAGCACGTCTGCAACAAGGAATCCTTCGCGTTCCCCGACCGTGGGTGCACCATGCATAGCGAAGTCGCGCTCCTCTTCCTTTCTATTTGCTCGGGAAAGACGACGCTCCGTATCTCCCATTTGTATCTCGCCTCCCTTCGCAGTTTTCATGTCGTTGTGCTGACTGAAGCGATCGATGTTATCCTGCAAACGGTCATTCAGTATGCTGATCACTTCGCGCACTTTGCGGTTGAGTTCCTGCGGAACCACACTCCGAAGAGTGACATCGAGAATACTTCCTACAGGTCTGGCTGCGGCTTTGGTGATCTCGGTCGCAATCCCGACATCGGCAAGCGTCGGAATGAACGAATACCCGCCTCCGCTCTCTCCCCCGGAACCTCCGGCGGACTGCTGAATTCTGGACAGCGTCGCCGCGTGACCTGCATGACCTCCACCTGAAGCGGCCGCCGCGACAGTTGTGAAATTCCATCCGCCTGTGGTCAGCAGGGCACCCGTATGATTTCTGGAGACGTCCTTGAATGTGTTCACCGTCCAGTTGATGTAGTAACTTGTACTGTTACTCAATGTCACTGAAGGATTCAGTGTCAGTTGTGTCGTGCCATTACCGGAGAGAAGCGCA
>VGKZ01000023.1 GCA_016866815.1 Candidatus Peregrinibacteria bacterium
AGCCTTCGCGCAAGCATGCTCGCATATGTATCCGAATGTGTCAGGGTAAGAAAAAACCGCCGTGCGCACTCCTCAACAGTCAGAGCAGTGGTCGCTGCACCTTCCGTTACTGCAGCCTGCTCCAGTTCCGCGAACGCAGAGGCTCCGACTGGCTGCTGCAGAAGACCGACCTCCTCCAAACGTTCCCGTAGCTCTGTAAGACCGTTCTTGATGAAAACGGATGTCTCCCGGCTCGGATCAATGCCCGTCTCCGAAGCCAAACGCATGGCATCCACGGAGACGCGATCGTCACTACCCTCCTGTGAATGGACACCTGCGCTCACAGGATAAATCTACGTCCGGCAGAGGAAGAGTCAACCCGGGAACCCCAAAAAGCGGCTTCTATCGGAAACCGCTCATTGTAATGAATTTCAGTGTCCAGGGAACATTCTGCGCATGAACTCCTTCAGAATGCTCACCAGCGTCTCCGTCACGGGGACACCGCATGCTCCGGGTTCGTAGCCCGGGCAACGTGAATCTGAACAGACGTCCCGCGAGCAGGCGCAGAGCACCGGACTGTAGACACCGCACGCCGCATTACAGACATCCTTGCAAGCAACTTCCATGGGGACATGCACAGGTACAGCCGGAGCCGGCACGGCTGCGTCTGCCGCAGGATGATAGTAGGCAGGCGTCAGTTGCGGTTCGGTCATCATCGGTGCATTCCCATGCATACCCGCAGGCGCAGGAATTCCGGAGGGAGCGAGCAGAACCGGCGCATCCTCATGCTGCATGCGCAGGAAGACCGGTGCATGTGCAGGTGCGTATGAGGGCGAGACGGTGGGTGCTGCGTGATACGGAGCAGAGAAAGTCGCACCGGCGGCAGGCCCGAAGGCATTCACCGGCGCCAGATGCGGCACATTGAATGAGGAAATTGTCGCACAAGTCATGGGATTATAGGCAGGACAACTGGCATCGCAGACGTTCGTACAGGCCGCTGGAGAAGACGGCGATGTAGGAGGAACTGGAGAGGATGCCATTGAACCCCGGCACATCGGGGTACCGTAGTACATGCCGTTCGGATGACACGGCGGTATGGTCGGAGCTGAGGATGTCGCAGCACAGGCCATAGGATTATACGCAGGACATGTAGTATTGCAGACATCGGTACAGGCAGGAGGCGCAGGTGGAGTGGCTGGAGGAACCGCCTGAGGGTTCTGCGTGCCGTTGCACATCTCCGTGCCGTGATACATGCCACCCGGATGACATGGAGGAATAGTCGGCGCAGGCGGCGGTGTGGGTGCACACGCTGTAGGATTGAACGCAGGGCACGCAGGATCACAGACATTGGTGCATGCAGGAGGTGCGGGTGGCGCAGCAGGAAGCGTAGGAGTGACCGGTACAGGGGGCGGGGGTGTCGGTGCAGGAGGAAGGAGAGGGGCCGACACAGTATCGGTCGGCGTGCCGGCGCACATCGGGGTGCCGAAATACATACCACCGGGCTGGCAGGGTCCGGAACTCAGCGATGCACGTACAGAAGGCAGGAGAACAAACGAGAACGTGAACGCCATGGAAGCGAGTACGAAGCCCGCAGCTGTGTGCGTAATCGTGGAACTTTTCTGCAGACGCTTTTTCATAGGTAGTGTGGGGTATGTGTGTTTCAATTGATATTATACAATATTTTGAATTTTTATCAATATGACGCAATAAACTGATCTGCTGCCGTTTACCGCTTTAGAATGGTACCGTACAATGGGGAAACGATATGAGAATATTCGTGCTCCCGGCTCTCCTTCTTGCAGCCTCTCTTTCCCCTGCGCTCACATTCGCAGCACTGTGGCAAACAAAGGAGTGGAGGATCGACCGCCTGAAAGAGCACCTGCTCGCGGAAGGATGGTTTCGTCAGCTCTTCGGCATCGTACGTCCTGCCGTCGTCCTCGTTTCACCATTGCTCATCGTCATCCCCTTCCTTCGCATTCCGTGGTACACGGCGGGACTGACAGTTCTCGCTGCGGCATCAGCAGCGCAATTGCTCATGCATCGTCAACGCATGCCGGTGTGGACGATGAAAGCGAAGATCATCGTGCTGTGTTCGCTGCTCATGAACATCATTGCCGGTTATGGGCTATTGGCTCTTGGTTCCTGGGAAGTCATTCTTCTTCCGGTGTTGCAACCGTGCATCATCGCGATCGCATGGGCGTTTCTGCTTCCCGTCGATCGCGTGATGAAACGCGGAATTCTTCGCCGCGCACAAACCCTGCGGGAACGCTACCCGAATGCCATCGTTGTCGGGATCACGGGGAGCGTCGGAAAGACGACGACCAAAGAACTCCTCGCGCACATTCTGCAGTCTCCGACGGTGCTCGCGACCCCCGCATACGTGAATTCCGAAATGGGTGTGGCGCAGTGGTTGCTCCGGGAACTTCCGAAGTTTCCGCAGACGGAGAACATTCTCCTGATCGTAGAAATGGGTGCCTACCGTACAGGAGAAATAGCTACACTCTGCAGAATCGCACAGCCGCAGACGGGGGTGCTGACCTTCGTCGGCTCGCAGCACGTTGCTCTCTTCGGATCCGAGGAAAAACTGCTGAATGCCAAGAGCGAGCTGATCGCCGCTTTGCCGGAAACAGGCAGGGCATTTGTGAATGCTGATTGCAGCCCCTGTCTGGAAGCGGCGAAAAAGGCACGATGTGCCGTCGTGCGCGTCAGCACCGGAGGACATGCTGATGTGGAAGCACACGACATTGAGGAAACGAGTGAGGGCATCCGCTTCACGGTCGACGGACACCGGTTCGATGTTCCGTTGCACGGAACGCACAATGTGACAAACGTGCTTCTGGCCATCGCCGTTGCCGAGCATCTCGGCATTTCCCGTGAGAAATGCACACAGAAACTCCTGTCATTTCAGCTGCCGCACAGCACCTTCACCGTGCGGACGGAACGGGGGGTTACCATCCTGGATGATACCCATAACAGCAGTCCTGCCAGCTTCCGCGCGGCGATCGCATGGGCGAAATCTCAACCGACGCAGCGGAAGATCCTCCTGACACCGGGCATCATAGAACTGGGTGAAGAAACCGATCGTATCCACACTGACCTCGGCGCTGCGGCCCGTGGCATCGTCCACCGGGTCATCTTCACCGGAAAACGCGGTCGTGAAGCCTTCGCACGTGGTTACGGCTCACCTGTTGAACACCGGAACGGCAATACTGCACCGGTGACGAAAGACTCGCTGCTGCTATGCATCGGGCGTATTCCCCCTCCGATCATCGATTCCCTGCTCCCACCCGCATGATCATCCCATACGTGCGCATCTGCACATGAAGATACTTACGAATCCCGAATCCCGAATCCCGGATCACGAATCACCAATCACGAATCACCAATCACGAATCACGAATCCCGAATCCCGAATCACGAATCCAGAACATGCCCCTCCCCATTCACCACACCTTCGGCCCTCACGCGGATCGCTCCACCGCTCTCGCGGCACTCCGGCTCATGTTCCGGCCGTGGAACTACCGGAAGGGTCTCGAACGCGAAATGCTGCGCAGTCATCTGCATCGAAGCTTC
The DNA here is from genome assembly GCA_016866815.1 of Candidatus Peregrinibacteria bacterium. GTDB lineage: Bacteria > Patescibacteriota > Gracilibacteria > Peribacterales > Peribacteraceae > VGKZ01. Next base: position 3,553 of record VGKZ01000023.1, read on the forward strand.
GGTGGGTCCTGCGCACTCTTCGCCTCCGGACGGGATGGACTTCTTGCACTGCTTCGTGCACTGCACCTGCCCCAGGGAAGTGAGGTTATCCTTCAGGGCTTCACCTGCGTCGCACTCCCAAATGCCATCCATGCCGCGGGACTCACTCCGGTGTATGCGGATATCGATCCCGATACGTTGAATTTTTCCGAAGCGAGCGTCTTAAGCGTCATCACCCACCGGACGAAAGTCATTCTGTGTCAGCACACCTTCGGCATCATATGCGATACTGCGAAGCTGAGAGCATTGTGCGACAAGCATAGGATCGTCTTGATCGAAGACTGCGCACACGTGCTGCCCGATGTCACCGGACCGAAGGAGATCGGCAAACATGCCGATGTCATGATGTTGAGCTTCGGCAGAGACAAGGCAATTTCCGGCGTTGCCGGAGGCGCCATCCTCGTGAGAGACCCGACAGTTGCTTCAACGGTACTGCAGGCTGAAAACAGCGCGCAGGAAATGCGGTGCGGAACCGTATGCAGACTCCTGCTGTATCCCATCGTGTACCGAAAGGCACGGGCACTCTCCATTATAGGACTCGGAACGCTCTATCTCTGGCTGCTCAAGACCCTTCGCATCCTCGTTCCCGTTCTCACGCCGGCAGAGAAACGGGGCGCTCCATCGCTTTCCCTTACGAAGATGCCCAACGCCTGCGCTGCACTGGCACTCAGGGAAATCAAGAAAATACACACGGTGAATAATCACCGGCGCATACTCGCAAAGCGATACAGTGCTGCGGCAAGAGAATACGGCTGGCACCATCCTTCGGCCATCCATGAAGACCTTCCCCTTCAGAAATTTCCGATCCTCGTCTCCGACGCCGACGCTGTTCGTGCAGCACTCAAAGAGAACAACATCCATCTGGATGACGGCTGGACGGGAGCAGTCGTGTGCCCGCGGTCTGTGGACCAGCAGGCTGCGGGGTACACCGCCGGCAGCTGCCCGCACGCCGAACGGATTGCGAAACGCATCCTGACACTCCCTACACACCCCACGATGACGGAAAGACAGGCGGAAACACTCATCGATACCCTCCAGCGTCAGCTACGATAGAACCGTGCACATCGCAGAATGCACCGATCAACGGCAGTGGGATGACTACCTCGCGTCACAGCGATACCGCCCGTTCCTCCAGAGCTGGACGATGGGTGAAGTGTACCGCGACATCGGCCAGAAGCCCGTCCGCCTTGGGATGCACGACGACAAGGGACTCGCAGGCATCTGCCAGGCCATCGTCGTTCCTGCCCGCCGTGGAAGGCATCTTGCCGTGTCGTACGGACCAGTATTGAGCTCCCATCTATCAGGTATCAGCTCTCAGCTTTTCGAAGCACTCAGGGAAACTGCCAAAGAACACCAATGCACATTCATCAGGCTCAGTCCCTTCTGGCCGGCTGCTGATGCTCCGCATATCTCCGGATCTCTCCCCTCTCCTCTGCATCTGCTCGCAGAACATCTCTGGTACATCCCATTGAAGAATCCCGATGCATGGCACGCCCCTACCCCCTACCCCCAACACCCTTCGCCTTCCGTATCCGAAGACTCCATACTCTCCTCCATGCGAAAGACGACCCGCAACCTCATCCGCCGCGCGGAGAGAGACGGTGTCACCATCGAGCGTTCCGCAGACCCCGTCGCCGATCTCCCCGCATTCATCACACTCCATGACGAAACGCGCAAGCGTCACGGGTTCACGCCCTACAGCAACGCATTCTTTGAGTCGCAGGTGAAACGCTTCTCGGCACGCAACGAATGCACGCTCTACAAAGCGCACTTTGAGGGAAAGATCATCGCAGCATCTATCCACATGCATGCCTTCGCTGAAACCAGCTACCACCACGGTGCCAGTACACACGCGTACGCCAAGATCCCCGCAAGCTACCTGCTCCAGTGGACGGCAATCCGCGACGCTCTCCGGCGGGGCGATCGTGTCTATAATTTCTGGGGCATCTCTCCCGAGGGTCAGCGAAAGCACCCCTTCGCCGGAGTAAGACTCTTCAAGACGGGCTTCGGCGGCAACCTTCTCGAACTCATGCACTGCGTCGACGTTCCTGTGGAGAGGAGCTACTACCTCACACGCGGATTTGAAACGCTGCGGAAGTGGCATCGGGGGTTCTAAAAAGTGGACTGGAAGCTATGAGCCATACGCTATAAGCTGAGTCTGTGCCCAAGGCTCCCTCCACCGCTCCGGCTTCCTCCGTCGACACGAAGCTCGAAGAAATCCTCGTGCATCTTCGTCGCATGGATAAACGGGACAGACTGCGTACATGAGGAATCATCAGTCTCATTCCGATTGTCGCATTCGTGGTGGGCCTCTGGTACTTCTATTACCACGGTGACGAACTCCTCAGTAAAGTTGCGGAGGAAGCGGCAAAACAGGCAGCAGCAGTCACCGAGAAGGGCGCAGGCAGCATGATGGAGCAGTTTCAGAAGTACCTGCCGAAGTAACACGCCACTACTTCCCTTTCACCGCTGCCAGCACTTCATCAGCCGTCGTTGAGGATTTCACGACGACACTCGGCATCTGAAGGAGGTTATTGCGCTTGAAGGAAATTCCCTGCGCAGAGGAAATGCCCAGCAGATACCCTGCGGCTTCCGCTTTGTCAGCGACTCTCTCATTCACCCCGCCAATGGGATACGCAACGGCATACACCGTCTTCTTCGTCGCATCCTGCAGTAGTTTTCTACTCTGGGAGAGCTCCAGTTCCACCTGCGAATTGGTCAGCGACCGCAGATCGTCACCGGTATGCGACGCGCTCTGGATGTCCGCACCGTTCGCCTGAAGACTCAGTACATTCTGCAGAGAGATGGAACCTCCTACCTCTTCGGTGCGCACGAAGACCGTGACCGGTACGCCGGCGGACTTCACAGTCTCGGAAACCGCCTTCAGCGTGTCCGACGTCACGTCGGAAATCGCGAGGATGACGGTCTTCGGAGCGATGCGCACGTCGCGCTCCTGCTGCTGAAGAAGCACCTCGGCAAAACTCCGGATAGTTTTGAATGTGTATCCCTCCTTCTGGAGCGCAGCAACATGTGCGGGCAGCCCCTCAAGTACCTCCGGCTGCGCTAACCGGTAGTGGAGAACCGGCAAAGTAAACGCATCCTGGCGAACGAGAAAACTGGGGACGAACGGTGACAGGTACTGCACGGAGACGTATCCGAAGGAATCACCGAATGGAATGCGCGCCCAAACGGCATCCATGGAGAGCGGCCGTACGAACGTCTGACCGGGCAACTCGCCGATTTTTTCGCTGTCGCCGTCCGGTTCTTTGCGTACGTTCAGGAAGCCAAAGTCGACGAAGTAGAGACCTTCGAATTTCTTCTTCTCGGCTGCAAGATCGGCTTCCGCAACCACTTTGCCGATGTAGCGAGCAGACACGTACCCCTCCTTCGCATTGGCCAGGCGGATCTTCGCCCACGCAGCGTTCTCGAACTCCACGACATCGACGCTCGCACCCTGCTCCAATCGCTGTAACTGTTCGGAAGTGATTTTCGGTGCTGCACGGACATTCAGGAACTCATTCGTCACGCGATACAGATCCTTTCCCGACTCGGCACCGGAACGAATCGCCGTGTACTGCGCCTGCGTGCGCACATCCAGCACCGGGATCTCCTCCTTCGGCTCCTCTTCCTGCGGAAGCGGAACGAGGTACGGCAAACCTGCTCCCGATCCTCCGGCCATCATCGGCGGCGGAGTGGCCACCAACTCCTTCATGCGAGCGAGATCCTCTGCAGTAAACGTGAAACTGTCCGCCTGGGGAATCTCCGATGTTTCAGCGCCACCACACCCTGCAAACAGGATGCCAAAGGAAGCGACGAGCAGGAACGCGACGAGCGGACGGATGTGCATAGGCTCGGAAGAGCGGCGGCGGGAGCGGTAGTATGTCATGGCTACATGCGGTCAGGAACAGAAATAGTGAGAAGAGAAGCGCCGGTCTTGAGGACCTGTGCGGTTAATTCCGTGAGAGATAGCCGTAAACTCCTCTGGGGTTCTTCCGCTTTCAGTATCGGCTCGACGTTGTAGAACGCATTGAATTCCTGACACAGGGCATACAGGTAATTCGCGAGAATGTGCGGCATGTGTGTGCTCCGCGACTCCTCCAGCGTGGCGGAGAACTTCAAGAGCATATTGATGAGGGAACGCTCCTTTTCGGTGAGCGCCCTGATATCCTTCGAGGATGCGGTCTTGCCGGCTTTGTCGAGCACGGAGCGCGCCCTCGCATGCGTGTACTGCAGGTACGGAGCGCTGTTTCCGTCGAAACTCAACATCTTGTCCCAGTCGAAGACGATGTCCTGCTTCCTGCTCTGACTGAGGATTCCGTAGGCCACGGCACCGATGCCCATCATCTGAGCAAGATCCCTGCGATCGTCAGTCTGGATGGTGTCGCCGTGGTCAGCGATTTTCCTCTCCGCCCGCTCCACGGCTTCCGAAAGCACCTGCTCCAGCTTCAGAACATTCCCCTTGCGCGTACTCATGCTCTTGTCTGCAAACCGCATCCGGCCGGAAAGGACGTTCTCGAAGACGGGAAGTTTCCACCCCAAACGTTCGCACGTCGCCACGAGCTGTTCAAAGTGCAACTTCTGCGCGATGTCGGTCACAATGAGAATCTCCTGTGGATTGTAGGTATCCATCCGGTATCGCATCTGCGCGATGTCACGCGTCGAGTAGAGCGTCGCACCATCGCCTTTGCGCACCAGATACGGAGGCATGCCGGTCGCTTCCGGAAACTCTACGATGAGCGCACCTTCCTTTCCCTCCACAAATACTCCTCCCTTGATCCCCTGCCGCAGGATCGGCTCCATTTTGTCCTGATAGAAAGACTCACCGAGATCCAGATCGAACGACACATGCAGCAACCCGTAGATTCCGGAGAGACTCTCCTTCGTCAGTGTGACGATGTCTTTCCAGAACGACGTCAGCTCTCTGTCCCCGGCTTCCAGACGACGAAAAGCTTCTCTGCCGGCATCCTCCAGCGTCGTGTCTTTCTCCACCTCCTCATGGAAACGCACGTAGAGCGAAAGCAACTCATCGATGGAATACGCGGATGCTTTCCGTCCGTCACCCCACTTCTGTACGGCAACGGCAAGTTTTCCGAATTGCGTCCCCCAGTCCCCGATGTAGTTCCACTTCACGACCGGATATCCTGCGTGTTCGTACATATTGGCAATCGCCTGTCCGATGAGCGTCGTGAGGAGATGGTGTGCCCCGAGCGGCTTTGCGATATTGGGCTGCGAGTACTCGACGATCACCGGTCGCTCTCTGCTGCGCTTGACCGCAGGGGTGCATGCCGTGAGCGTTTCTCCCAATTGGTCTATCAGTGCCTGCGGCGTGAGCCAGACATTCACGTACCCGTTCCCGGCGACCTCCGCCTTGGCGACGCTGTCGAGCTGCTCCAGATTCCGCACAATCGCGTCGGCGATGTCCTTTGGAGACTTTCCTGCCGCTTTCGCGTAGGACAGAGCGGCATTCGTCGTGAGGTCACCGAATGCACTTTCCTTCGGGCACGACCAGAGAATCTGTGCGTCCTGTATCCCAAAATTGTCCTTCAGCACCCCCCTCGCCGACGCTGTGAAAATATCACGAGTCATTTGTGCTGCATGAACAAATGTACTGTTCAGAAAAGTAGGCCAAATGTAGCACTGAAGTGCCCTATTGCCACTTGAAAACAAAATTTGATCTTGCTCACAGATAGTACTCATGTTTTGAACACAAAATGTATGCACGTTCGTCCACCTGTGATACGAATAGAAAAAGTACTCATGGCAGAGCCATATGAACCCTATTGTTATTCAGGGAAAAACGCACTATAATAGCCTAATACATGCGGAAAACCCTTATCTCCATCCTGGCGATTTCCCTCACGCTCTCGGGGTGTTCCGGAGGGAAAACCGAAATACCTCTGGAAGCGAGCGGAGCGAGAACGGCAGCGGCGATCATGCACCTCCTGGCGCAACAGGTATCCGTCAACCGACGTCCGAGCGCGACGATGGGAATTTTTTCAGGAATCTTCACCTCGCAGGGCGTCTTCCTCCCGGTGAAAAGCGCAATACTCGGATTTGAAACACAGCAAAAAATACTCGAAGGATTTGCGCGAGCAGACACCGATGAGAACTACGCGCTGCTTCTCGAAGTCGGCAACATCCTCCAGGTCGACATCATCGATACCCTGAACCGCAGCGCGAACCGGCGTGAGACACTCGATACCTACATCCAGTCGCTCCGGAACACGGGCATTCTCCTCGAACGAAAAATCGGCGAGTTGGAGATGCTCCTCGATGAAGTTCAGAACGAAGTTCGTGAACAGAAGAAGCTGACACGCGAGATCGAAAAGATCGTAAAGAAGGCTGTGAAAGATCAGGATTACGCAGTGGCCAGCGAAAAAGAACAGGAGCTACAGACTGCGAAAGCCGATCTTGCAGAGATGGAAACGAAGGCGGGTCAGACCGAAGACATGCTCGGACGTTTCCGTGAACTCTACGGCGTCGCCGCGGTCCGTCTGCAGGCGATGGACAACAACCGTGAAATCCTGATCGCCGGTCTCAAAGTCATTGAGGTTCCCGGCATCAAGGACCTCGGCATCCTCGAGCAGGGAAAGAGCTACAAAACGCGTGGTCGTGGCGGTGACAATATCTTCCTGCAACCGCAGCAGATTCTGTAGGCGGAAACGACGCTGCGGGAAGCGCATCGGACAGCCGTATTCGACTCAAAAGAATGGTCGCTTTCCGACGATTTGCAGCATCCGGCAGGATTGTCTAACTATGGAAAATCTGCTATAATTTAAGGATTCTCTGAACTTTACCAAATTCATGGCTCCCGCGTCCCCCGCACCAAAGGCACCGGCACAGCGATCACTGCTCATGAGCGCGATCGATGATCTGCTCGGCCTGAGTCCGAACGCAGAGAGCGCGCTCAAGTCCGCGCAGGACAGGAGCCTCACGGACGACGAACGCAGAGCGATCGAACACTACGAAGAGGGTCTCCAGAAGACTCTCGATCTCATCGCACCGGCGGGAATGGAAGTGCACGCGACGGATATTCTCCTCAACGACCAGTACGTCCGCACGCTGTACGTCTACAACTGGCCCAACTACATCTACCCGAACTGGCTCTCGCAGGAAGTGAACTTCGACGCGCAGATGGACATCGCGCACTTCATCTACCCATCGAGCAACAAGGCGATCATGCGCATGCTGCGCAAGAAGGTTGCCGAAATGCGCAGCTCCATCCGTATTCTTGAGCAGCGCGGCATCGTCCGCGATCCGACGCTCGAAGCAGCACTGCAGGACGCCGAAGAGCTCCGCGATCTTCTCGCACGCGGACGTGAAAAGCTCTACCAGTTCGGCATGTACATCACACTCTACGCCGACGAGCTCGACAAGCTGAAGAAGCTGCAGACCGACATCGAATCCCTCCTCGGAGGAAAACTCGTCCTGAGCAAGCCAGCGTTCCTCCAGATGGAACACGGATTCACCAGCACGCTCCCGCTCTGCATCGACGAACTAGAGATCAACCGCAACATGAATACGTCACCGCTCGCGACCAGCTTCCCGTTCTCCTCAAGCGACCTCACGGACGACCACGGCATCCTGTACGGCATCAACCGCCACAACGATTCCCTCGTCATCTTCGACCGCTTCGATCTGCCAAATGCCAACGCGACGGTGTTCGCCACCTCCGGTGCCGGTAAATCGTTCACTGTGAAGCTCGAAATTCTCCGCGCGATGATGTTCGGCACGGACATCTTCGTCATCGACCCGGAAAATGAATACGTCGACCTCTGCAAGACGGTCGGTGGGACATACATTCCCCTCTCACTCCAGAGCTCCTTCCACATCAACCCGTTCGAGCTTCCCAAGGCCGTCCGCGGCGACGAAGCGAAGACCGGTGAGGTGCTGCGATCGGCAGTCATCACGCTGCACGGTCTCTTCAAGATCATGCTCGGCACGCTGACGCCGGCAGAGGACGGTATCCTCGACAAGGCGATCCTCGACACGTACGCGCTCCGGGGAATCAGTCTGACAACGGAAAACCCCGCGACGATCCCTCCCCCGACGCTGCACCAGCTCGTCGACGTGCTGCTGACGACCGACGGCGGCGAAAACATGGCACGCACGCTGCAGAAATACACGGAAGGAAGTTACGCCGGACTCTTCGACCAGCCGACGAACGTGGAACTCAACAACCAGATGATCGTGTTCCAGATCCGCGACCTCGAAGATCAGCTCCGTCCCATCGCGATGTACGTCGTCCTGAACTTCCTGTGGAATCGCATCCGTTCAGAACTCAAGCGTCGTCTCCTCGTGGTGGACGAAGCGTGGAACCTCATGCAGTACGACGATTCCGCTCGCTTCCTCTACGGTCTCATCAAGCGCGCGCGCAAGTACTACCTCGGCGTGACCACCATTACGCAGGACGTCGAAGACTTCGTGAACTCACCGTACGGAAAACCGATCATCACGAACGCCTCGCTGCAGATTCTCCTCAAGCAATCCCCCACTGCGGTGGATAACCTCCAGAAACTCTTCTACCTGACAGACGGTGAAAAGTATCTGCTGCTCAACTCCGACGTCGGTCAGGGCCTCTTCTTCGCAGGGAACAAGCACGTCGCCATTCAGATCGTCGCGAGTCCGCAGGAGGAGCACATCATCACGACGAACCCCGAAGAAGTCATTCAGCTCCGCGAGGCAAAGCACCGCGAAGACGAAGCACGGAGAAAAGGAGAGGACTTGATTCCGAAGGGCATCGATTCCACCGGAGCGGTGAATGCGGAGAAGGCGGCGGCCGAACATGCGGCAGCTGTCGAAAAACAGCGCGCCATCGATGCGGAAACGCAGAGCAAGAGCATCTTCAAGGATACCGCTGCTGCAGATGCACCGGCACCCGCCGGCACCGCAGCAACGGCAGAAGCTGGAAAAGAAAATACACCGTCCATCGACAACCCGGCGACGGAACCGGTTCCCGAACCGGAACCGCCGGCACAGGCGCCGGAGGGCGGTGCCGGAAAGAAATAAGGTTCACTCTTCGACGACTTTCCAGCGCGTCTCGGGCTGCAGTTTTCCCGGAAGCGCGAAGCCAGCGGCCCTCCGGTGTCCTCCCCCCTGGAACTTGCCCGCCATTTCCGCGACGTCCACGTCATCCCTCAGTGTCCGGAGCGATCCTTTCACTTTCCCGTCACGCTCACTGAGAATCATGGAGAACCGCATCCCCGGAACAGCATTCAGATAATCAATGGCGCCCGTCAGCTCGTCGTATCCCGCTCCCGTCGCACGGAAGTCTCCCTGCGTGACCGCAGACACCGCACCACCCTCATCCGTCAGCGAGATCTTCTCGAGAACACGACCCCAGAGCTTGAGCGTCGAAAGCTTCGCCGTTCGGAACACTTCATGGATCATCTCCTGACCACGCGCACCAGC
>VGKZ01000024.1 GCA_016866815.1 Candidatus Peregrinibacteria bacterium
AGAGGGGATTCCCCTTTCGGACATTCTTCGTAATGAACTCCGCCTGCGCTCCCCACGACACCAGATTGTGATACTCCGGCAGGCTCTGCTTCGTGCCGCTCGCATCTTTCCAGGTACGGTTTGTCGCGAGACCGAACGTGCAGACCGACTGACCGCCTGTTGTCGATTTCAGTTCCGGATCGCGGGTGACATTGCCGAGGAGTGTGACTCTGTTGACGGATTTCATGGGTCAGGGGGGTTGGGCGTAGGGCGTAGGACGGGAGTCGAAATTTCCGACGCCCTCACCCTACCCCCTACTCCCAATTTTTACGCTGCTTCCATTGCTTCTTCGCTACTTGCTTCCTTCATTTCCTCTTTCTGCGTTGCGCCGCTTGCGTCCACTGCGGCACCTTCTTCGATGCCCTTCTTCACCTCATCTGGATCCTCTGCTTCGTCCTGCAGTTCAGCGATCTTGTCTTCATCCGGAACACCACCACTCTTGGCCTCTTCTTCCTCCGCTTCCACACGTGAAGCGAGCTCGACAGGCTCCACTTCACCCTGTTCGATCGTCGTACGCTCTTCAGGTTCTACTTCTTCCTTGAACTTCAGAAGATCGACTTTCAGACCGAGTGCCTGGAGTTCTTTCACCAACACGTTGAACGATTCCGGGATGGAAGGACGGCGGATCACCTCGCCTTTGACAATGGCTTCGTACGCCTTGGAGCGGCCGATGACGTCGTCGGACTTGATGGTGAGCATTTCCTGCAGTGTATGCGCTGCGCCGTACGCCTCGAGCGCCCACACTTCCATTTCTCCGAAACGCTGACCACCATGCTGCGCTTTTCCTCCGAGAGGCTGCTGCGTAACGAGCGAGTATGGTCCAACGGAGCGCGCGTGGATCTTGTCCTCCACAAGGTGGAGAAGCTTCAACATGTAGACGATGCCGACTGTGGTCTGGTGCGCGAACGCTTCACCGGTACGACCATCGAAAAGCTGTACTTTGCCTGTCCGGGGCAGATTCGACGCCTCGAGGAAATCTTCGATTTGATCCGTGGAAATACCATCGAGAGCAGGAGTGGCAATCTTGATGCCGAGCTTCTCACACGCCCAACCGAGGTGCGTTTCCAGAACCTGCCCGATGTTCATACGGGACGTGACACCGAGAGGATTCAGGATGATATCGACCGGAGTCCCGTCCTCCAGATACGGCATGTCTTCGCGAGCGACGATGCGTGAGACGACGCCCTTGTTACCGTGGCGACCGGCGAATTTATCACCGACCTGCACTTTGCGTGTCTGCGCGACGAAGACCTTGATCTGCTTGATGACACCGGTGGGCAACTCATCTCCCTCACTGCGATCGAAGACGTGGATGTCGACGACTTTTCCTCCGGCACCGCCGGGGAGACGCAGGGAGCTGTCTTTCACGTCCTTCGCCGTATCACCGAAAATAGCCTGCAGGAGACGCTCCTCCGGAGTCAGCTCCGTCTCCCCTTTCGGCGTGATTTTGCCAACGAGGATGTCCCCTTCGTGCACGGTCGCACCGATGCGAACGATACCGTCTGCATCGAGGTCCTTGAGCTTCGCTTCACCGACGTTCGGGATGTCGCGCGTCACGGTCTCGGGACCGAGCTTGGTGTCGCGCACATCCGTCACATACGACTCGATGTGAATGGAGTCGAAGTGGCCTTCCTGAGCCACGCGATCACTGATGATCACGGCGTCCTCGTAGTTGTACCCCTGCCAGGAGATGTAGGCGACGAGCAGGTTTCTGCCGAGCGCAAGTTCACCGCCTTCGACGGCAGAACCGTCAGCAAGACTGTCACCGCGACGGACTTTGTCACCTCTGCGGACCACGGGCCTCATGTGGAAACACGTACCCTGGTTGCTGCGGGTGAAGGAGTTGAGAGGATACGACGTCTTGCGGCCGCTGCGATAGACGACGGCAATTTCTTTGGAATCAGCATACGTCACTTCGCCGTCCTCCTCCGCAAGGAGAGCATGACCCGACGCGCGGGCTGCCAACCCTTCCATACCCGTACCGACGAGAGGAGCCTGAGGCTTGATGACCGGAACCGCCTGGCGTTGCATGTTCGTTCCCATGGATGCGCGTGTGTTGTCATCGTGCTCCAGGAACGGAATGAGACAGGTGGTCTCCGAGAGAATCTGCTTCGGAGAAACGTCAGTGTGTGTCACATCGCGTACGTGAACGAAAATCGGTTCACTCGACTTACGTGCGGACACACGAGTCTGGAGGAACTCTCCGTGCTCGGAGAAATCTTCCTGCGCCTGCGCAATCGTCAGGTGACGTTCCTGTTCGGCATCGATGTACTCGACTTTGCCCGTGACGTAGGGACGTACGGGAACCGCATCCCTTCCTTCCTTCTTCAATTCAGCGACGATTTTCCTTGCAAGCTCCTTCGTATCGATCACATCGCCTTCCTTCGCAATGATTTTACGATCAGCACGGACGGTTTCGTCGACGATGCGTCCGGCAAGCTTGTCCGCGTCGAGCGGAACGCTGTGCCTCACCTCGCGATACGGAGTCATGAGGAATCCGTACTCGTTCACCTTGGCAAACCCGGCGAGGTGGACGACGAGACCGATGTTCGGACCTTCCGGGGTCGCCACCGGACAGATACGTCCGTAGTGACTCGGGTGCACGTCGCGGACATCGAAGCTCGCACGCTCACGGGAGAGACCACCCGGACCCATCGCGGAGAGACGGCGTTTATGTGCAAGCTCGGAGAGCGGATTCGTCTGATCCATGAACTGTGACAGCTGCGAACTTGCGAAGAATTCACGCATGGCTGCCGTAATCGGTCGACTGTTGATGAGTTGCATCGGCGTCACCACCTCCTGATCCATGACTGTCATACGGTCTTTCACGATGCGCTCCGTACGGACAAGACCAACACGGTACTTGTTCTGCACCAATTCTCCGACACTGCGGATGCGACGGTTACTCAGGTGATCGATATCATCCGGCGTGCCTTCACCATTGTTCAGCTTGATGAGCTCGCGGAGAATACCGATGAAATCATCGGTCTGGAACACGCGGTGCTCCTCATCATTCGGCGTTTTGAGGTTGAAGCGGCGGTTCAGCTTGTAGCGGGCGATACCACCCATATCGTAGCGCTTGAAATCGAAGAACAAGCTGTCCACGAGCTGCTTAGCATTCTCGGGCGTCGCCAGGTCTCCCGGGCGGATCTTGCGGTAGATGCTCTGGTACGCATCCTCCACCGTGCGCTCGGTATCCTTCTCGAGAGTGGTGAGGATGAAATCTTTCTCCCCCGCAATGTCCTGGAAGAGATTCAGAATCTTGCTGTCGGTGTCATAGCCGAACACACGCAGAAGCTGCGTAACGGGAATCTTTCTCTTGCGATCGATTTTGCAGGTGATGATGCCGCGTCTGTCAGTCTCCACTTCCAGCCATACACCGCGCTTCGGAATGATCTTGGCAGCGTGGTACTTCGGGTAATCCGGCATCTTGCTGAAGAACACACCTGGGGAGCGAACGAGCTGGTGAACGACGACACGCTCGATGCCACCGACAATGAACGTCCCGTTCTCCGTCATGAGCGGTATGGAGCCGAGGAACACATCTTGCTCCTTAATCTCTCCGGTCTCCTTATTGATGAGCTGCACATGACCTTTCATGATGGCTTCAAAGGAGAGGTTCCTTCTGCGACAGGTCTCAGGGTCGTACTTTGGGGCATCGAATGCATGGCCGAGAATACGCAGTTCCATCTTTTTGCCGGAGAAATCCGTGATCGGACTTATTTCCTGAAGGAGCTCCTTCAGACCTTCCGTGAGGAACCATGCGTAACTCTTGATCTGCATTTCGATGAGCGACTCCACCTGTGAAATACCCTCATCACCGACGAGGTAGCATCGTTCCTGCTCCACCTTCACAGGCTGCAGGTGTTTGGGCAGATCTTTGCATGCGGCGGGAATACGACCCAGCGCAGGCACCACGTGGGGGATCAGCTGCGGAAGAACGTCCGAGCCCACCTGCATCTTGTATCCTTTGGGAGCTGGCAGTGCGAACTTCGTAGGTGCTTTCTTGGCTACGGTACGTGCAACCGCTTTGGGGGCTTCGGGCTTGGCTGCTTTACTGGACTTACCGGCCGGAGCTTTCGCAGAGACTGGTACGTGCTTTTTCGGAGCAGCCTTCATGACCACTTTTTTCGGAGGGGACTTCTTCTGCACCGCCTTCTTGAGAATTTTCTTGGCGGGCTTCTTTCCACCTTTGCTCTTCGAGCTTCGGCGGGCAGGCGCGGTCTTCTTTTTCTTGGCCATAGGAATGTGGAGAAGGAAGTCGGCAGGATCGCCGGACAAAAACCCAACCAAGGGTTGTTACCCACCTGCATCCCCCCATTGGAGGACTTCAGTGGGCGTGCAGCACTCAAAACACAATCGGTTGGATCCGCTGCAGATTCCAGGGAATTCTAGGCAAAATTCACACGGAGTCAAATGAAATATCGGTGCTGTCAGGTTCTATGGACATCCTCGGAAAGCGGCAACCAAGCCCCTACTGTTCCATGAGTGTCAGATTCCTTCGCGCTTCGGCATCCTGAGGCAAAAGATCAACAGCTTTCCGGGCAGCTCGAAGGGCACCCGCACGTTCACCGTCCTCCCACAGAAGCGCACTGAGATTCAGATACGCAGGCCCATACTCCGGGTCCAGCGCGATCGCTTGCTCGTTGAACATGCGCGCTTCGCCCTTCTCCCCCATGAGCAGTGCCGCTATGCCGAGATTGTAGAGAGCTCTCGCTGTCGGCCGGATTTCGAGGGAGCGACGCAGATGGAACACACCTTCCGTAAATTCTTTCCTATCAATGAGTTCGGCGCCGACTTTATTGTGTGCGATGTGTGAGTCGTCATAGGAATTGAGTGTGTGGGAGAACAACGTAAAGCTATCGTGCCACACCTGCGATTGGCGATGGGCGAGGACACCGCACGTCACCAGTGCAACAAAGACGATGATACCGACGGAACGTCTCCATGCGGAGATACCCGCGAGCAACGCCGCAGAGCCTATGAGGAAGCCAAGGAACGGCATATAGGCGTAACGATCCGACGCGAAGTAGATGTCCCCCGCTTTTGCGTAGTTACTGAAGCTCGGCGCGAGGGTGAGCAGAAATACCATTGCAGCGCAGACCGCATCGCGTGTGCGGTGCAGGGACCGGATCAGTACTCCGCCCATGACCGCAAGGAGAACGATCGGGACGAAAAAATCGGAGGAACGCAACGTGATCGCAGCCGTGTACGGATAGATGACCGAGAGGTCGGACGGCACCAGGAACTTCTGCAGATAGAACACCGTGCTCTTTCCGGCCATGAGTACCGCCTCCAGAAGATGCGTATCCGATAGCACCGATTCTTTTCCTGTCACTGCGACAACACCGAAGATCACCCCGAGTGCGAAGAGAGGAATTTTTTCGGTCCAGGACTTCCGTTCCGACAGTCTCCCCTCCCGCCAGTCGAAAACGAGGAGCACAAACGGCAAGATGATGACCGATACCTTCGACAGAAGACCCAGGAGAAAGAGTAATGCCGTCAGCCAGAGAAGCCGTCGCACTGGGCGGTGCTGATACGAGAGATACGCGACAAGAGCGCCAAAGAAGAATGCGGATGACAGGAGATCCTTTCGTGCACTGATCCAGGACACCGCCTCGGTATTCAGAGGATGCAGAAGGAAGAGCAGTCCGCAGCACACGCTAAGGAGACGGCACTTTCTGTCCCCTCCGATGAACAATGTCACGATCCACGTCACGAGCAGCGCATTCAGCACATGCAGCAGTAGGTTGGTGAGGTGGAAAGCAAAAGGACTTCCCCCGCCGATCGCGTCGTCGATCTGATAACTGAGAAAAGTAAGCGGTATGTAGAGCTCCGGATCGTAATGGGAAAACGCCCATGCAATGGATTCGGAGGTGAGCTCATGCACGGCGGGATTCCCGTACACCAGGGTATCGTCATCGAATGCCACGAAACCGTTGCCAAGGGATTTCCCGTACACGGCAATACCGATCAGGAGAAATGCACATGTGACCAAGAATGCGCACTGGCGCCCCGGTAATGCTCCTATGCGTTCCATCATGGACTCATGATGCAACGCCAACGCCGTTCTGCGCCACCCCGTCTCCGTTGACTATCGCGAAGAATGCCATGGGGTACCTAGCGTCCCAGTTTCTTCAGAAGAGGCTTCACGCGTTCATTATCCGGTTCGAGATCCTGAATCTTGGCAATCACCTCCAATGCGTCATCCTTCCGCCCGGTGAGCGTGTACATCGTCGCCAGATTGCCGAGGGCCATCATATCCCATGCATGGAATTCAACGGCCTTCTCTGCATGCTCGACGGCGAGGGGGATATTGCCTTCATCCCAGTACAACTTACTCATATTCACATGGGCATCGGAATAATCAGGGCTCAATGTCAGGGCCTCTTGCATAAACAGGCTGGCCGCCTGCGTATCGCCTTCTGCCATGGCAGCAACTCCCAATCGGAAATACGCTGCAGAGTTCGGCGAAATCTCAATGGAACGCTTGAGCGCGGCAATCGCCTGCTCGGTATTGCCGTAACGCAACTCCCACGTTCCGATCTTCTCGTAGGCAAGAAAGGACTCTGCCGTAGAAAGTGCGTCATAGAAGAGCGTACCGGTGTTGCGCCACACGAAGGACCGCTGCAGTGAAAGGAGCGCACAAATGACAAGCACGACGAAAGAGCACCAATGCATGGTGCGCCGAAAACGATCCTGCAGTGACACCAGGATAGATGCGATGGCCATCAGCACACCGACGAATGGCATGTACATGTAGCGGTCGGTCGCCATGTAGAACTCATTCCCGCGGTAGTACTGGAAGAAGCTGGGAATCAGGAAGAGCAGTGCGATGAGCAAGCCAAGCACAACACCGGGGAGGCGACGCCTGAGAATCCACAATCCCACGGCGATCGCTGCGAGACCAAGGGCGGAGAGAATGATCTCAGGATTTGCCAGATGAATGGCATCTTCGCTGAACGGATAGAAAATGGAGAGGCGAACGGGCAGGAAAAATTTTTCGATGTAAAAGGTAATACTGCGGGGAATGAGCAGGAAAATAGCAACTGGTGAAGAGCGCTCCAGCACGACATCTTTGCCGAGGACCGCGATAAGCCCGAGGAGAACAGCGGCTATGAAAAACCATCTCTTCTCCAGCACATCGCGGAGGGAAATTTTGCCCTGACGGAAGAAATCGCAGAGGAGCAATGCGACGGGCAAAGGCACAATGGATACCTTTGCGAGCAAACCAAGGAGAAAGAGCAGGGCACTGACGCGCAGGAGCTTCACTCTGCCGGAATCCCTGTAGCGCAGATACACGAGAAATGACGCAAAACCGAAGAGCGATGACAGGAGATCCTTGCGGGAACTGGCCCATGCAACGGCTTCCGTGTTCAGAGGGTGCAGCAGAAAAAGTAAGCCGAGCAGGATGGCGATATCCATACGCCTGAACAGCACTTGCAGAATACCGGCGATGAGCAGGGCATTGATGATGTGCTCGATCAGGTTATCCAGATGGAAAATAAACGGGTGTAACCCCCCGATGACCGCATTCATCTGCAGCGAGAGGAACGTGAGCGGTATGTAGAGCTCCGGATCGTAATACTGAAACGCCCAGAGCACGGAGGACCACCGGCCCGCTTTGATCACGGAAATGTTATCGAGAATAAGCAGCGTGTCGTCAAACTCGACAAACTGGTTTACCGCAACGCTGTATCCATACACTGCACATCCGGCAGCAAAGAACCCGAGGACGACATACATCCAGGGATGACCAACGATGGAGAGGAGGCGGGAACGCATAGAAACCTTATTCGGCCGCGGCGTAGCGGCGTGCAACTTCATCCCAGTTGACCACACTCCAGAAGGCTTTGATGTAGTCGGGACGGCGGTTCTGGTAGTGTAGATAGTACGCATGCTCCCAGACATCGAGCCCGAGAATCGGTACGCCTTCGCATCCTGCAATCGCCTTTCCCATGAGCGGGCTATCTTGGTTTGCCGTACTGACCACTGCCAATTGACCACTCTGCACCACCAGCCACGCCCAGCCCGAACCAAAGCGGTTGACTGCAGCATCAGTGAACTTGGCAGTAAAGGCATCGAATGAGCCGAATGCTGCGTCCATCCCTTTCGCCAGATCGCCCCCGGGCTTGCCACCGGAAGGCCCAAGGATCGTCCAGAAAAGACTGTGATTCGCATGTCCGCCGCCGTGATTACGCACGGCACCGCGCTTGTCTTCGGGAACTGCAGCGATGTCCGCAAACACCTCCTCCACCGGCTTGCCTTCCCACGGTGTCCCCGCCAATGCCGCATTCACCTTGTCGATGTACGTCTGGTGATGCTTGGTATGGTGAATCTCCATGGTGCGCGCGTCTATGTGCGGCTCGAGGGCAGTGTAGGCGTAGGGAAGTGCGGGAAGGGTGTATGCCATAATCGCTGTGGGAAAGGTGTTTATTGTAGGCAACGTGGGTGATAATGGGAAGGACGTATGCCTGTTCGTATTCTCACAGCGCAGGAAGATCTCCGGAAGTACGACCGCTGGCTGAAGAGTCATCCGCAGGGAAGCCTGTGGCAGTCCCTGGAATGGGAGAAATTCCAGGAACATGCAGGGCGGGAGACGCGTGTGTATATCGCCGAGGAAGGCAATGCGATCCTCGCCGGCGCACTGGTCTTGATCGATCGCACGGCACTCAACTGGTGCGTGTGGGAAATGCGGCGGGGACCGATCTTGGGGGTGGGGGGTGGGGGGTCGGGCTCCGCAGATTTGATGAATGCCATCATCAATGATGCAAGAAAAAACAATTGCCTCGCCCTATTGCTATCCCCGTCAGAGTTCCTACGCCCTACCCCCTACACCCTACGCCCCTCCCGCCGTCATCTCATGCCCGAGGCAACACGCATCATCGATCTGACGAAATCAGACGATGCCATCCTCGCGCAGATGAAACCGAAGGGCCGGTACAACATCGGGGTTGCGGAGAAGAACCGTGTAGTGATTCAGCGCTCCACGGATATCGATGCTCTCTATACGCTCCTAAAGGAAACAGGTGGCAGGGACGGTTTCGGTATCCTCCCAAAAAGCCACTATGAAGCGTTTCTGAAGCATCTTGAAGGTTCTTTCCTGTTCTTAGCCTACGGAGCTAACCCCAACCCCATTTCCGGCCTTCTGGGCGTCATTTGGAACGGCACTGGTATCTACTACTACGGTGCATCAAACTACGCTCACAGGGCCCTTATGGCCCCGTATGCACTGCAATGGGCGGCAATGCGCCATTGCAAGGCACAAGGGGCAACGAAGTACGACCTTCTGGGGATAGCACCTCCCGGCTCCCCTGCCGGCCACCCGTGGACCGGGATTTCCTCGTTCAAGGAAAAATTCGGCGGTGACGTTGTCACCTATCCGCCGGAACAGATGACGGTACTCCGACCATGGGCATGGAGAGCACTGCAAATAAAGCGGAAGATATGGAGATGAAGAGAGCAAAGGCAACAAGGTTGACGAGGTGTATGAAGTGAAATGCTTCCTCGTTCCCCTCGTTCCCCTTGTTCCCCTTGTTGCCTTCGTTGCCTTTGTAACCCTCGTTGCCCTCGTTCCCCTCGTTCCCCTCGTTGCCCTCGTTCCCCTCGTTGCCTTCCCCATCACGCACATACCAAAAACCCCCACCCAGTTACGGGCGGGGGTCTTGGTTCTTGTCGTTACAAGAGGGAGATACGTGTCAGACGATTAGCTGTTGTAGCTTGTCGACTTGACCGTGGTCTCCGGGTACTCGATCCAGAGGAAGGAATTTGCAACCGTCTGGTCCGTGTCGCGCCACTGCATGTGGGACCTGTTGGTACCACCGAGGACGCCATACGGCGTGCGGCCAATTGAATCGAAGTTCTGGAGAGAGACCTGCAGGACGGAGACACCACCGTTCGCCGAAGCGGTGTTCGGGTTGACGATGTCTGCCTGCAGAACGAATGTCGCGGACTGACCCTGGTCGATCTCCGTGTCTACAACGTGGACCACAAGGCTCGGACAATCCACAAGGAGTGCACCGGAAGCGCGTCCAGAGATAGCTAAGACAGGCGTTGTTGCGTTGAACGCGTTACACGTCTGCTGCTTCGTCTGGTCGGCCTTGTTGTAGAACCTGAAGGTCGTACCGTCGATCTGAACGTTCGTGGCGTTCAGGTTGAAGACGACACCGGAGAGAACCACGTCGTTGTTACCATCCTTGTTGTTCGAGTTCGCGGCAGCCGTGAACTTGAACTGACCAATGGCGGAGATGCCCGTGGGCACTGCCGTACCGTTGGCGTCAGGGTTGGCGTTCGTGATCGACGTGATCTTCGACATGACGGCAACGTTCTTGTTGCCGGCGATGGTGGAGTTGCTGCTGGAGTTGCTTGTAGCCGTGGTAGCTCCAACGAAGATCTCACCTTCTGCACGACCGTCCTGGTCGCTCATATCAAGGTCATTGCTGGACTGATGACCGCGGGCAGCCACGACAACGTTGTCGTAAGTGGCAGCACCGGAGCCGATGAAGAGAGCGAGGATTTCCGCGCTCGTTCCACCCTGCGTATCGGTCTTGAGCTTCGGACGGACGATGACGTCCACATCCATGCCCTCCGGAACGACGAGCTGTTGGTTCTCCATGTTCGCACAGAACGTGGTGATTGACTCGCCGCCGCGGGGGTTGGTCGTGAGCTTAGCGTCGCTGCCGCAACCACCGACGGTGGCTTCAGCGAACCTCGTAGACTCACCTTCACGGTACAGTTCGAGACGATCGATTGATGTCGCGACCGAACCGGAAGACGACAGCTGGATATCCGTCACATCAACTGCTTCATTTTCAGCGTGCAGCTGCAAGCGGAGGATAGCCTCGCCGAGCACGCCACCAAGGAGTTGGCGGGAGCGCAGCGGCGTGGAGTCGTTCGTGACGTACAGGTCACCCTGGTTCACGAGCGTCCAGAGCTGGGAAGCAACAGTCGTAACCGTGATCTCACAGCTCGTAGCAGCGGAACCGCTGCTGTCGAGACAGGTGCCGTTTCTGCTGATGTTGGTCAGGTTGCTGCCATCATCAAGCTCTTCGGCCTCAAGGAACGTCACCGTGGAACCGGTGTCGAACATGAGGAAGAGATCATTGTTGGTCAAACTGGAAGCGATATCGGAGTGCACCTCGAAGACCACAGTCTCCTCGGCAGGCACCACGTAGCCTCCGCCGGCCAGATCGTTGAAGGAGACCTGGGACGACTGGGAGGCGATACCACTCTGGAGAATGGTGTCGACCGTTCCGTCACCGTCCGTGTCTACCCACAGCGTGTAGTTCTGACCGTTGTTGAGCGAACCGGAGGAAGCCTTGAAGACAGCCTTGGTGAAGAGGATGTCCTCGGCCTCGCCGGCGCGTGCCTCGAAGCGGAAGAGGTTCACGTTCTTCGAGTTCTCAACCGCCGTGTCGCCGTTACCGATGTTCTTCACGGTGACCGTGAGAGTGGCGGTGGCAATGCGGTGGAAGTTACCCGAGATCGTTCCGCGGGGGCGGACGTCACCGACTTTGTCGCCGGTGGACAGACCCTCGACCTGCATCTGGTAGGACGTCGAAGCAGTCGTGAGAATGCTTGCGAAGCCACAGGCAGTCGAGTTTAAGATCAACGAGCCGGCGGACAAGATGTGCGTCGGTTCGCCACAAATGTGAGCCTTGAATTTGTCACCGCTCGACGGGTGCTTGCCTGCGCCGTTGTCGATGAAATCGACACGGAGTTCCCAGGATTCGTCACCGCGGACGATGAAGTCATCAAAGCGATAGATCTGGAATGTTCCACGACCTGCGGACACTGTCTGCTGGCCGGAATCGGACGTGCCCGTCAGACGGACACCATCGATCGTGCGGCCGGTAGCCTTGTTGCGGATTTCGACATCCTCGAGAAGCTCGCTGATGTTGTCGTCCGTTCCTGCCGTACCGCAAGCGGTAGAGGCAGCTCCGGCATTTGCGCAGAGAATACCACCGGTGGAAGACGTACCCTGGATGAGAACGAAGAGGTCCTTCACATCGATGGACTCGCCACCCGTCTTGAACGTGATGTTCGCGAGGGTAGCGTCGTTGTCGTCGCGGGTGTAGTCCTGCTGAGCCGGTCCGTCGATACCAATGGTGAATTCACCGGCATCGATGGTCACGGTGTCAGGCAGGGTGGGAGACTCGGTCGGCAGGGAAACCTGCGAACCGTAGAGCTGACCGTTCACGCCGTATCCGTAGAGGGAGCCGACAGCGAAGAGGTCAGAGCTTTCTTCGAAGTGCATGATGATCGAATCACCGGCACCGCCGACCACGTCAACGATCAACTCGAGGGTGATCTTGTCACCTTCGAGGACCGTGAACGGAGGATCGAAGACAACGGTGA
>VGKZ01000025.1 GCA_016866815.1 Candidatus Peregrinibacteria bacterium
CATTCCTACAACACCGACCGTATCCACACCGCGCTCAGGATGCCACCGCAGACGTTTACCCTACGCTACGAAACGACACGATTC
Source organism: Candidatus Peregrinibacteria bacterium (assembly GCA_016866815.1). Lineage (GTDB taxonomy): Bacteria > Patescibacteriota > Gracilibacteria > Peribacterales > Peribacteraceae > VGKZ01. Next base: position 85 of record VGKZ01000025.1, read on the forward strand.
CTCATTCCTAGCAATGTGTCTTAAGAAAGGGGTACTTGCCACTACATTCCCGGTCCTCGACACAGTCCCGCGACCAATTTGCCGATGCGTCCCATGCGCACTTCGTCGAGTCCGCGTACGTCACCTTCTTCTTCCCAGAGCGCGACCATTTCCGCCTCATCATCGGGATCTATTTCAATGCCTTTGCAGAGACGAGCGCGCTCCTCCAGAAGGTCGATGATCTTCTGGTCAATTTGCTCAATTTGCTCATGAACGTCCGTCAGGGTGATCATGCGCCGCATGTTGGCCGATTTTTGACGGAAAGCAACTGCACAAATTCCACAAATGTACTCTCGTTGTATTTGGTGCAATTTCCCAGACGCCGGGCATCTGTCGCACCGGAGGACTTTTCTGCGGTATCATGAGGACGTCATGGACAAAGCCCGCGCCAAAGAACGCATCGGCAAGCTCCGAACGGAGATCTGGCGGTTGAACAAAGCGTACTTCATCGAAAACCGCGAGGAAGCTTCGGAAGACGTCAGGGATGCGCTGAAACAGGAGCTCATTGCTCTGGAAAAAGAATATCCGGACCTGGTTTCGCCCGACTCCCCCACCCAGCGCGTGGGTGCGCCGCTCGACAGCAGACTCCCGAAAGTCCGGCACATGACACCGAAAGAATCCCTGCAAGATGCATTTTCCCGAGAAGAGCTGGACGAATGGGTCGATCAGATGCAGAGAGCGCTGGCGAAGGACCACGTGGCCTTCTCTTTCCTCGCCGAACTCAAGATCGACGGGCTGAACGTGACGCTCGCGTACGAAAAGGAAGAGGATGGACGCTACACGTTCCTCCGGGCACTCACGCGGGGCAACGGCATCGAAGGGGAAGATATCACCCATACGGTGCGGACGATCGAATCTGTTCCGCTCTCGGTAACAGTGAAGGGACGCAGAACACTGCCGAAGTTTCTGGAGATCTCCGGTGAGGTGTATATGACAAAACTGGCGCTCAAGAATATGAATACTGGCCTTCCGGAAGTTGAACGATTCGCAAACCCGCGTAACGCAGCCGCCGGCACAGTCCGCCAACTCGATCCGACGATTGCCGCGGCCCGCGAACTCTCGATCTTCTGCTACCAGCTCGGTGCACAGACGGAGGAAGACCTGGGCATCGAAAAACAGGAAGATGTGCTGAACTTCATCAAGGATATCGGGATTCCCGTGAATCCGGAGACGAAGCTCTGCAGAGACCTGAATGCCGTGCAAAAGCTCTACGAAAGTTTCCATGAGAAGCGCGACAAGCTGCCCTACGACATCGACGGCATCGTCATCAAGATCAACGACAAGCAGATGCAGCGCGATCTCGGTTCGACGGCTAAGGCACCGCGCTGGGCGAGGGCATACAAGTTTCCCGCGGAACAGAAGACCGCGGTGGTTCTGGATATCCAGCTGCAGGTCGGCCGCACGGGGGCGATCACTCCGGTCGCGCATCTGTCACCGACGTTGATTGCGGGAACCACGGTGACGCGCGCGACACTGCACAATGCCGATGAAATCGAACGGCTGGACGTGCGAATAGGCGACACCGTCGTCGTGCAGAAAGCCGGCGATATCATCCCGGAGGTGGTGGAAGTACTGGAGAAACTGCGGCCGAAGGAAGCCAGGAAGTTCCACTTCCCCCGGCACTGCCCCAGTTGCGACGCCAAACTGGAACGTCCGGAAGGCGAAGTGGTGCACCGTTGTCCGAACAAAAACTGCAGCGGCTCGCGCAGGGAAAAAATCGAACACGCGGCATCGCGCTATGCGTTCAATATCGAAGGGCTCGGCAGGGAAACCGTCGATGTCCTGATCGACCAGGAACTCGTTTCCGATCCTGCAGACATCTTCTTCCTCACCTACGAAGACCTTGTGCATCTCCCGCTCTTCAAGGAAAAGAAAACCGAAAACCTCCTTTCCGCTATCGAAAAAGCAAAACACGTCCCCCTGGACCGTTTCCTCTTCGCCCTCGGTATCCGCCACGTCGGACGGGAAACCGCGGAAGTGCTCGCACGCCGGATCGCATGGCCGCAGAAGAAGAAAACCGTGGAGATGAAGGGACCGAACGCGCAGCAATCACTCTTCGGGGAAACGAAGACGGTGAAGCTGCATGGCGTCGATATGGATGACATCTCCGCAACACTGAAGTCACTGACCACAGAGGAGCTCGCCGCCATCGACGGCATCGGCGAGGTCGTCGCATCGTCCCTCACGGAATGGATAGCGGATCCCGATCACCGCTTGCTGCTGCATAAATTCGGCAATGCCGACGTGATGGCACTCCTCTCCGAAGGCAGCCACGCACCACAGATCTTTTCGGGAAAAACATTCGTGCTGACCGGAACCCTTCCGACCCTCGCACGGGAAGACGCGAAGACCATGATCAAAGAGCGCGGCGGCAAAGTGAGTTCCTCCGTCAGCAAGAAAACGGATTACGTCCTGCACGGCGCGGACCCCGGCAGCAAGTATGACGATGCGAAGAAGTTGGGAGTACCCCTGATCGAGGAGGAGGAATTTGTGAAGATGATGCAGAAACAGGCTGAATGAGACATGTATACTGCGTGAGTCATGCGTCGCAACAGCGTACCCTTGAAGGTAATCCTGCTGGTGACAGCCCTCGTCTACGCGCAGGTCGTCGGTTTCGGTTTCGCCGATTACGACGACATCCTGCTCCTGACAGGGAATCCCACGGCACACGGACTCTCCTGGAACAACATCACCACCGCTTTCACGACGTACGATCCGGAATTATACGTTCCATTGACGCTGCTCTCGTATCAGATCGAATACTCCCTCGCGAGACTGGAACCGTGGATCTATCACGCAACGAACCTTGCGTTGCATCTGCTCGCCGTGTGGCTGCTCTTCTGGATCGTCACAAAACTCGCAGAGCAAAAAGGTAGAGAATTACAGGCGCCGTGGATCGCCGCACTTGTAGCAGGAGTATTCGCGTTGCATCCGCTCAATGTCCAGAGCGTCGCCTGAATCGCAGCTCGCAAAGACCTGCTCTCATCGGTCTTCTTCTTCGCCACGCTGTACATGTATCTGCGGTACCGCGAAACGGACTCGCGCCGCGCGTACCGGTGGAGCATCGTCCTCTTCGCATGCGGACTCCTCTCGAAAGTGTCGATTGTTTTCGCACCGGTCGTGCTGCTCTTCACGGATCTCCTGACCGGACGGCCTCTGAACGCGAATACCCTCAAAACACTCAGTCCGTATGTTGGCATGAGCTTGCTGCTTGGTAGCGTCGCGCTCTTCGGGAAAGCACATCAATTGGATGGAGCGGGCATCGGGGAATTGCTGCTCCTCGGTACGCACAGCACCCGCTTCATCCTGCAGAAGATGGTGATGCCAACGGGCCTGACGCTGTTTTACCCCTTCGAAGGAGCCATTGCGTTTTCCGAACCGAAACTGCTGATCTCCGTAGCAGGTACGCTTCTGCTGCTTGCAATGATTCCCCTGCTGAGAAAGCGCTTCCACATCGGCAGCTACGGCATAGTGTTCTTCTTCCTGCTGCTATCCCCCTCGTTTCTCAACGCATGGAAGAATGGCTACCTCGACATCACCTTCGACAAGTACGTCTACGCCGCCATGCCGGGACTCCTTCTGCCCGTTGGATTCCTTCTGGCCAATCTCCTGTCGCAAAAAACCCTGCGGGCAATCACGATCGCACTGTGTATCTTGCTCGCTCCCCTCACCTTCGTGCAAGCACGTACATGGCGTGATTCCACAACACTTCTGGAACACAATATCCGTCTGCAACCCTCTTCGACGCATGCGCTGGTGAATATGGGGACGACGACGTACCAGGCCGGTGATAGTGAGGGGCATTGACGCTCTACACCCGCGCAATAGACATCGATCCCGATCTTGCCGTCGCGCATCTGAACATCGCGTGCATCTACGCAAAGCAGGGAAATCTTCTGCTCGCATTGGAAGAAGCCAGGAAAGCATCGGTCGCAGCGGAGAATGCGCGCTTCCGTCACACCGACGACATCGAATCACTCTTCTACTACGGTGCGCTGCTCGATCAGACCGGTTCATCCGAAGAGGCCATCGAGCAATTTCAGCGCGCAACGGAGATGGCACCGGACGCGTTCATCGCGCACCTGAACTACGGCATCATGCTGAGAAAATACAACAAGCCCGAGCCAGCCTTCGGAGCGTTTTCAAGAGCGGTAGAACTCAACAAATCATCACTGGAAGCCCGCTACCATATGGCGGCAACTGCCGGTGAAACGGGGAGAATCGCCATCGCCATCGAGCAGTTGGAATACGTGGTAGGCAAAGATCCGAATTACGAAGATGCCGCTATGCACTTGCATGCGTTACAACGGATGAAATAGGCACAAATATTGAATTTGCTATTATAATATTATGTTATAATATTATTCATGGATACACAAAACACCCCTGATACTGTTAAAAATGATGGCCTGACTCAGTATGAGGCTGAAGCTGTACGCGGTATCAAAAAGCGCCTTGCCGCTGCAGGACTCGAACCGACGCAGATCGCACTGGAAATTCTGATACATCCGGATGCCGAACATGAAAAGCGGTCGCGGCTCCCCATCGGTCCGATGAGGCAGGAAGATGCCAACGAATTTGTCCCATTTCCCAGAGAATCCCAACTGACTGCCGGGGAAAAGCAGGTTCTGATTACTATCCTGAATAACCACGCGGACTACCGCGGCAACATCGGAGCACTTCTCCTCGCAGCGTAACTACGAGAATTTCCTGAGCTGCTTCGGCGTGGTCCCAGGCAGATACTGAGGATGCAAGAGAAGTTTTGATTGTTTCAGAAGCGACCGAATGGTTTCGACGGCTGCCGGTACATCCTGACCGTTGTCGAAGAGTGCTTTCGCAAACTGCCAGTCGATGTCCTGCATATCGCGGTTTGTGCCAAGCATGATGTGCCGCACGAACTGCCAATCGTCCGGTTCCAGATCGCGCTCATCGAGCGCGTGTACAAACGCCGATCCATGCGTGGGACGTAACCTCCAGTGCATGGTGCGTGTCTCAAAGAAATGAATCATGTTGGACTCCATGCTGCCGATCATTGTCGCAAGGCACAGGGGAAGCGGCCTTTCGAAGGTAAAACCGCTGAATTCCGATCCTGCACGCAACTGCTCGGGAAAACGGCCGTACCAGTCGGCAACGACCTCCGGCGCAAGCACCGTACCAGCCACACCCTTCGACATGATCCTGAGCGGCGGAAGCGGCGGAATGAATTTGCCGTCCGCAACGTCCTGAACGACATCCGACCGCAGCCACTCGTCATCGGTCCGCGCGATGTCACGCATCGCATCGGAAACGTACGCCGCACCCTTCATGCCCTGTATGCAGTTGCCTGCCATCTGACTGACGGATGAAAATGCCGAAAGGGCTTCCGGAAACTTATTTTCCTTTGCGAGTGCTGCCGCAGTCACTTCAGCCTGCTTTTTGATTTCCGCTTCCAGAATGCTGAATACTCTTCTGAAAGTAATGCGGTGCTTCTTCCCCTCATTGCGTTCCAGTCTCTGCAATTCAAGATTTTTTGCTCTCACCACAGCGGTTGCTTCATGCTGCTTCTTCGGCAAAAAATGCAATGCCAACTGCCTCATCGGGACATTTCCGAGTTCCCGGAGAATACGCATCTTCAGTCCATCCCCTTTCAAACTGCTCCCGCCGCGACGGTAGTATCGCTCCCGTTCGGTCTCATACGCAGTCCGGAGTTCGCAATAGTGCGATTCGTCGCGCGCGAGAACGCGGAGAATGCTTTCCACGGCAATCTGACTGCTGCCGCGATTGTAGTTGATGATGCTTCTGAGCTGCGATTCGGGACGATCACGCGTCGAGCGCTCGTCATCGCCTTTTTTGCGCTTCTCATCATCTATCTTGAGTCCGAGAAGATCGCTGATGTGTTTGTACGTAAACCCTCTATCCTGCATCGCAGCCTGTACGAGGCGCGGGAAACTGTCGCGATTCGCCTCGCAGGCAACGCATGCGATCCACGCTTTTTTGAATTCCGGAAGTTCCTCCGGCGACAGAACACAGGACGCAACAGGCTCCACCTCTTCCCAGGGGATAAGCTCATTCTGCAGAATCCTCTGGGCAGGCAGCTCCGTGATGCCATAGCGCTCCTGCAAGGACTGGGATGTCAGCGTCACGGGTGTAACCGAACTCCTTCGTTCCCCTGAAACAGAAGTTCCTGCGAGATTCAGTTCAACGGCAGTGAGAAACCGGACCAGCGGTTCCTCCAGACCCCATCCACGGTACTGGTGGGCTTTCACTTCTCTCCAGAGTCCTGTGATCTCCGCTCTCCGCAGAGCACGCATCTGTTCCTGCTCCTTCTTCTTTCCGGCGTACATCGTCTCCACAATATCCACCACTTCCACTGCTTCCGGAACCGTACCGATATCATCGCGCGTGTGGAGCATGCTCCAGAATGTGGGAAATTTTTTGGTGACATTCGGATGACCCACATCAAAACCGATGCGGTGGTAGTACGCACTCATATGCTCGTGCGTGAGAACGACACCGGCACCGTTACGGGTAGCTTCGATGACCTGCAGGAGCGTCGGCTGGGGCCCGTATTCTTCGTTCTTCGCGGGGTTTTTCTGCTCGAAAATACCGGGCATGGTCAGAAGATCCAGGCACTGTTCGCGAACGCCGAAGGGGATGCCCTCTCTCGTCCAGTACTGAAAGAGCCGGTGATACGTGTGAAATTGAGGCTGTCGTCCTTCCAGATCCTTCTCCATGGATGTATATCCGTGCGGACTCAAACGCACTTCTCTCCGTGCAAAGTCATGTTGATTGATGCCCTGCTCGACCCACCGCTGATGAGCAATGATCTTGGGCAAAAGCGATCGTGTTCGCTCGTAAATTCTCCCGAGAGCACTATTGCCGCGAATCACGCCCATCATTGCGTGTTCCTTCAACTTCCCCACACTCCGCCTTTCCTGGAGGTCCAGGAGCAGCCGCTCGTCCCAACCCGGCGAAAATTTCCGTGATGCAGGCATACACTCACTTGAGCTTCGGAGTTTTGACACCGATGTACCTACTGTTCGCTTCCTTGGGCTTGATCTTGCTGTGTCGGTCCGCACTCTCGCGCACCTTGTTCAATTTCCCGATCACAGCCCTGGCCAGAGCTTCACCACGCAGATTCTCACGCCTCAGATCGTATGCAATACGCGCATACAATGCATTTTCGTACCCCGTGGGGGCCATGCTAGCGATTGTTGTAATGCATGCCTGTGTCAGCCAACCATGTTCATCAACGTGAATCGTTATGGAATCTGCGCCTTCCTTCACGGAAATCGGCGTTACGAGTTGCGTCGATCGAACAGGCACCTGTGCAGGTGGAGTTGCATGAGCGCGACTGCCATTGGAGCTCGTGGGCCATACCGATGTATGACGCTGTCCCTCCCCCCGGTCCGACGGAACATTCATGCTTCTGCCGTTCTGCGACTGAGCAGCCTCGGCGGCCAGACGTGCACGCGTTTCCAGACGGAGACGCTGCTTCTCCATACGTCGCGCTTCTTTCGCGGCGGCATGGGGGTTGTGGAATACCAGCGGATCACCGACGAATTCCTGCCGCATATCCGCCTGCGTACGCTGCTTGCGCCTGCGAACCTGCGGTGTATCAGCGATTGGTACCGGCTCCGCAAGTCCCTGGCGCTCTTCGTCCGCCTGATACGCAAGGCCGTCGATCATAATATGCATCGGTGACCACACTGCGTGTTCGTCCGAAACCGTGAAACCGTTCTGTTTCGCGGCACGGCGGATGTACAACTCTTTGCATTTGTGGAAATGCTGTTCGCGCACGACGGTTCTGGCAACAGCGCGCTCCCTGGCCGAACCGGTGTCATTGCGCACGTGACCGAGACGCCCGGCTGCCTGCTCCTTTGCGTTCATCGAAATATCATCGGCGAAATCGATGCAGTGGACATTGGGCATGGAGTGCGAGAATGCGATTTCTTCCGTCGCGACCAGAATGCGTCGCGGATCTCCCTCCTTCTTCGGCGCTTTGAACGCCTTGAGAACGTTCATCTTCCTCTCCCCGGCATCGGGGTGGAACACAAAGACTTCGACAGGGACGCCGCGCCTGGCATGTGCCAGACGTATGCGCCGTGCATATTCATGCGCGCGGTTGTTACTGACGATGGTGACGGTATCCATGTCATGCGGCTGTTCCACGCCGAGATGTTTTGCAGTCTCGTAATCTTCGAACAGCGACTGTTCATAGGCTTTCCATGCCTGTTCAGAACCGGCGGACGGCGGGTGTGCGGCATCACCGATGGTCGCATAGGCGATGGGTTTCATAAGACCGAGTTCGATCATCTTCGTCCTGGAAATCGACGGTGATACATCCCAACCCTGTATTCCTTTGTCCTGCGCCGTCACGCCGACGATGACCGGCATCTTTTGGCTGGCTTCTGCAACGGTGTCACAGACCATACCGGGATTGTACTGCCCGGCTTCATCCAGAAGGAGGAGACGGCAGCGCTTCGCAAACTCCGCCATATCCAGACGAAGATTGACACGCGAAAGAGCGGTACCGTGCACGATGGCGAACAGTGCTTCCGGATCGGGTGCGGTGGAATAGGTCGTCGGATCCGGAGCGAGATGCTTGTGCGATGCTTTGATGTGATAGCCCGGCCCCTCTTCTATGGCGTGCGCCGAGTCGCCGCGGAGACCCTCCGTATGCTCCGCACTATCATCACGCAACTGGGCGGGATGCGGCTGCAGAACGTTCTCATCATTCGGAATCAGGACGATCTCTCCGCCTGCCAGCTGACGGAGCATCTGTAGCATCGCACTCTGTTTCGCATTCGGCTTCTTCAGAGTGTGACCTGTTTCCTCAAGATAGCAGTCGATTCTCTGCTGCACGGTCCCGGCGTCACCGGATTTCCCTTCCTCATCACCGTCATTTCCCCGGAAGATACGGTAGAACGGATCAGCAGGTTTTGTAGGCTGTGGAAAGAGCTGGGTAAAGGTGTCGCCGTGCAGGGATGCAAGGTCTTTCCAGTATCGGTTGATATCGCTGCGCTCAACGTTGTACGGAGGCTGCAGAACGGAGAACGCCTCGCCACGGGCATTCTGCACCATGTGTTCCATACGCATACCGATGACCGCGCCGGCGGGAACCTCCGCCGGATTCACCCCCTCCGCCTGCAGCAATGCAAGCTGCGCATTGCGGAATGCGCGCGCAATAAGACCGGTGACAAGACTTTTCCCGCTTCCGTACGGGGAACGGATGAGCAGCTTCGCGCTCCTACGGGTTCCCGTACAGATATTCAGTGCGGTCCACGCAAATAATGCCTTCTGGTGCTCCCAGAGTTCTCTGTCATTGGCGACGAACCCGTTGTGCTCCAGTTCCTCCCACACCAAAAACATGTGCTGCGTGAAGAGTTGGCTGAACTCATCCGATCCTTCGAAGCGCCGCTCCTTCCACTCTGCAAATGTATCCGCCGGACGCGCGATGTCTATCTCCTCGAAATTCTCGGTCGTCCTCGTCCACGCTTCGATGTCAGCATCCGGCAATACGTCGCGAATAACCCCTCGCATGGAAGCAAATTGCCGCTCGAAGGCCGGAGGCCCCTTCTTGCCGCCCGCTCTTGAGCGCGGAGTACGGGAAGGCTCTCGGAGTGCGTTCGGGGACATAGGAGAAGTATCCTATGAAACACCATTCGCAATGACAAGGATTCTCTGCACGGAAATCCTTCGACGGAGCAGTCTCGTCCTCTTGCATACCCCCGAACATGTTCTAGAATACAGCCATGCCTCCCAGGTTTCTTGCAGAGGAAGCGGGTACGGACGCAATCAGCGACGTTTGCCGGCGGATGGAAGCGGCGCGAACAAAAGAGGAAGTGCAGAGAGTTGCGGAAAGTTTTGCCGAGGAACTTTCAAAATTCATTGCGGGTGTGGAGAGAGGATCCCCGGAAGGATTTACAGAAGGCGTTTTGATGATAGAAACCAAAGCAAGTATCGCGAACGTAGAGCCGGAAGGGCGGGATGCAACAGTAGAAGCGCTCAGAGAGATGTGCGGGGGATTACTCCTGAAGGTGAATGTGGCTCGCAGAAAGATCAAAAGTGAGAAACCAACCGACGCGGAATGGCAGCGGACTCACCAACAGGACGAAGAATATACGGATGCGGATCTGTTATTGGAAGTTTCTCCTCCGGTCATGATTGTCGATGATTCAGAGATAGTCGTATTGGGCGACGAACCCCAGGATGGCGAAAGCGTGCCCTAGAGCTCCATTTGTTCCGGAGCAACGGAGCGCGTACCATGGTGGTTGCTATGCGTCTCACTCCCCGCATCATCACAGGACTGTTCCTCGCCGCAGTGGTTCTTCTGCCTGCAGGTTCCGTATTTGCAGAGGAAGACTGTCCGGACCCCGCACTCGGTATCTACATGGTCGACCGCCTTCGGCAGGGCTTGCGTCCGACCAACCGCTGCACACGCACCAGAGCACGGTACCTCCGGAGCCTCTTCGGCGATGCGCACCGTGAATACGCAGGGAGGGTGAAACTCTACAATGAATGGCTGCGGCAGCTCGAAACCAACGACGCGATGCTGGAAACGCCTTCGACGGACGATCGGCCCATGCGACGGACGTATAAGAAGATCAGGCGGTAATACCATGATTTTGGTTTGCCGGCAGTGACCGGATTGCTACACTCTCTCTGCCCGATTTGCGGGTAATGGTCTTTTTAACGCAAATGCCCAGGTGGCGACCCGCCTTCGCTCAAAGCTACGGCGAGGCAAGAATTGGTAGAACCGCCTTCGTCCGCCTATGGCGGACTACGCCTGCCTGCCGGCAGGCAGGGACGGGCAGGCGCGCACGCTGGGCTTCCTATCATTCTGTTCATTCCTTCTCATCATTGTTACACCTTGCCCAGGTGGCGAAATTGGTAGACGCGCACGCTTGAGGGGCGTGTGGGAGCAATCCCGTGGAGGTTCGAGTCCTCTCTTGGGCACCATAGTGAAAGTACAGGCGCATATTGTCGGTCTGCCTGTGTTTCATCGTGCATTTTCCTCTCAAGCCTCACGAGGTTTTCCTGCTCTTTCTTTGTACGTTTCTTCTTCTCCTTGAGCTTCCAATAGGCCTTCTCTTCACCATCGTCTATGGAGTGTAGTGAGGCGAACCCCTGCGGAACTTTTTGGAGCGATTTCGAATTTCCCATCCTCCTATTTTATCGAAATCCTTAGGAGCGTGCTTGTGGACAAAAAGTCCTAGCAGGGAATATGCTTCCATTATGAAGACAATCGCCGTTGTCTCATTGGTCACACTTTTCCTTGCTGGATGTGGAGGCAGTTCCAACAGTTACTCAACTAATGAGGATGAGGAAGGATATCGAGGAAATCCATATTCAGAAGGCACAGGACACTATGCTGGCTATGAGTGGGCAGAAAGAACAGGTGGAAGTTGTGATGGCAACTCACAATCCTTCAATGAGGGCTGTGAGGAGTACTACAGACAAATTAACCATCAATGATATGAGTATTATTGAGAAAAATCATGAATTTGCTGATAGGGGCACACGCTTAATTGCGAAAATCGTTGACAGACTGCTTCTATTCATTCCGGTAGTCGTTATACTAATTTTTCCAGCTGCCATTAATCCTGTGAAAGCAGATGAAAATGTAGATGCCTTAGCCATTGTTTTCATGTTCATTGCAGCTGCTGGAATCATTATCTTCCAGGCGTACTTCCTCGCTATCCAAGGCCAATCTATTGCAAAGAAGTGGTATAAAATCCGTATCGTTGATGTTGAAAGCAAAAAGACAGGAGGATTTCTGCAAAATGTTCTATTTCGCACCGTACTAAATTACTTATTTGCTTTTTTACCTGGCTACGGACTTATTGACACCTTGTTTATCTTTCGTAAAGACCGACGCTGTGTGCATGATTTTTTGGCAGGAACTGTTGTGCTAAACGCTAAAGAGAACCAGTTAGCGACCCCCAAGAAATCCGCATTATGGGTTCCTTCAGCGCTAACCGCTGGTACTGCACTGATTGTTTTAGTGTTATATGGAATGTCAGATGCTAGGACACTAAATCCCATAAGTGG